>JBGOWC010000296.1:0-3327 GCA_041478415.1 Terriglobia bacterium | reverse complement strand
TTCGAGCCAGGCGCTCTCGATGGTGAACGAGCGGCGGCCCGGAACGCTTTCGACGCGCAGCGAAATGCCTTCGACGCCGGGCTGCTCGAAAGGATTGGAGAAGAGCCGCCCGAAGATGCCCTGAATTCCCAGCGCCACGGTGAAACCGTCCGGGTTGAGCGAATCGCCGGGCGCGTAGGTGTTTTCAATCTGCACGCGGGAATGGCCCTTGAGGCGGACTTCGCCCTGGAGGTGGAGAGTCGTGCCTTCGCCATAGATCGCGTTTTGCGTGAGGCCATTGAACGTAGTAAGGCCGACGAGGAGCGGCGTGAGCTTCGGGTGATTAACCAGCTCGAAATGGAGATGCTTTTCGGCGCCGCCCGAGGTGACGGTGAGATCGAGCGGGATCATCGGCGGGGGAGGGCCGAGCTTACCGACGACGGCGGTGAGGCGGTCGGTGGTGATCGTTCCGATGGGACCGCCGACATTGACGATTTTGGTGGAGGCGAGGTCAGAGGCTAGAGTGGTGAGAACGCGGCTGCGCGCCATCGGCAGGCTGACTTCGCCGAGGCTCAGAAATGGATGGCCGCAGAGATATACGCGATCGGCCTGGACGGCGGTGACGGTGCAAGCGGAATTGATGGAGGCGTCGCCCTGTACGAGGACCATTCCGGCCATGTCGCCGGGATGGAGCTCGGCGTCGTCGGGGCGGGAGGCGGTGGTGCCGCCCTGTGTGGCGACGAAGCCGTAGCCGGCAAGCTGCGGCGAGAAGCGCTGCAGCGTATTGGCTTGGAAGCCGGAGAAGACGAGTGGAGTCTCGATGGGCTCGAGGGCCGCGCCAGAGGGGAGCCCTGCACGAACCGCAGCTTGATCCGGGAGCGCAGAGGGCGTGGGGCCGACTGCAGCCGGTTGGGCCGAGGCGGGTGGCTCGAGGACGTCCTGGATGGGCGTGACGCCGGCAATGGGCTCCTTGGTGAAGACGCCAAGCTTCAAGGAGAGAGCGCCAGCGAGCTTGCCTTCGAGGTATACCGGGCTGCCGCTCATCCCGGCGACGACGCCAGTGTGCTCGACCCTTGGGCCGTGGAGCTGGACGAGGATGATGGACTGGCGGGGCCCGAGGAAATTGGGCATGACGCCGATGACTTCGAGATCGAATTTCTCGATCTGGTCCCCCGCGAAGATGGTGAAGGCGTAGCCCTTCATGCCTGGGCGGACGTCGCTGAGTGGAAGGATTTCATTAGACTGGGCTGCGGCAGGGGGAGCGCCGAAGGGGCAGAAAGTCACCAGGAGGAGGGCAGCCGCAAGGAGAGTCCGGGGGAGAGGCGACCGAGCCGGAAAGGGTGGGAGGGAGAGCATGAGCGGACGATGATACTCGCGGGGGTACCGGGAATCAATTCAACGACCGGAGAGGCCGGGCTGGGAGGAATGGGCTGGTAGTTCTAGTCCTGCTTCAATCGTCATGGAGCAGTTCCCACGTGCGAGGGAAGGGTTTGGCGCAGAGAGCTCAGCAAAGGCGGCGGCAAGCCGCCCCGTAGAATCGTTCGGGGTGCAAGAAACGAACACAAACGGCGCGCCGCACTCCAAAAAGATTCTAGTGGGTGAAGACTTTGTCGCGTGAATACTCTTGGGGATAGATGTGGACCATCCACGCGAAGATGGGGAGGATGGCGAGACTCTGCCAACCGGGTTGTAGCTCTCTTTACGGTACTGGTTCGGGTCGGCTAACTACACTATAATCCGCGCCGGAATGCCCCTGCGCACAGGAACAAGGCTTGGCTCCTACGAGGTCGTCGCGCCGATCGGTGTGGGCGGGATGGGCGAGGTGTATCGTGCGACGGACTTGAAGTTGAAGCGCGAGGTGGCGCTGAAGGTTCTTCCGGAGATATTTGCCGGGGATGCGCAGCGCATGGCGCGGTTCGAGCGCGAAGCGCAGCTTCTGGCCTCCCTGAATCACACGAATATTGCGGCGATCCACGGGCTCCAAGAGTCGGACGGCGTGCGGGCGCTGGTAATGGAATTGGTTGAAGGACCGACGCTGGGCGAACGCATCGCGCAAGGACTGCTGCACGTGGAAGAGGCGCTGCCGATCGCGAAACAGATCGCCGAGGCGCTGGAGTACGCGCACGAACGCGGAATCATTCACCGCGACCTGAAGCCCGCGAATGTGAAAGTGAAGGCCGACGGCACCGTCAAGGTTCTCGATTTCGGTCTGGCCAAGGCCCTTGCGGATGATCCCGCAACATCGGACATCTCGACTTCGCCCACGCTGAGTGTGGCCGCGACCAGAGCAGGTTTCATTCTCGGCACCGCGGCGTATATGTCTCCGGAGCAGGCGCGTGGCAAGCCGGTGGACCGCCGCGCGGACATCTGGTCGTTTGGCGCTGTGTTTTTTGAAATGCTCACCGGGAAGCTGGCCTTCGGCGGCGACACGACATCCGACACACTCGCGGCGGTCATTCGCGCCGACCCGGACTGGAATGCTCTTCCAAAGAATACGCCGGCGCGAATCCGGCAACTGGTTCGGAGGTGTCTGGAAAAAGATCCGCGGCGGCGCCTGCAGGCCATCGGTGAGGCGCGGTTTGCGGTCGAAGAAACGATTGCGAATCCGAGCGCCGGAGAAACGGTCGCGGCACCGACGCACGTGGTGGCTGCGCCGTTCTGGCGGCGTGCTTTGCCGTGGACGCTGGCGGGCGTGTTTTGGCCGCCGCGGTGGCCTGGGGATTCGCGGTCGTTTCCCTAAAACGTGTCGAGTCCGAACTCCGTCCGATTCGCGCGTTCCTTCTTCCCCCGGAGAGCACATCGTTTGGGGCTTCCGGAATCTCGGGAGGCTTTGCCGCCGTTTCGCCCGACGGGAAGCGCGTGGCGTTTGTGGCGACGTCGAAGGATGGCAAGAGGCTGCTCTGGGTGCGGCCACTGGAATCTCTCACGGCCCAACTGCTCGCCGGCACGGAAGATGCGGCGTTCCCTTTCTGGTCTGCGGACAACAAGTCACTCGGGTTCTTCGCGCAGGGCAAACTGAAAAGTATCGATGCGTCCGGGGGGCCATCGCTGACGTTGTGCGACGCCATTGACGGCCGCGGAGGAACCTGGAATCGCGACGGCCAGATTGTGTTCACCCCAAACGCAAATACGCTGCTGTTCCAGATTTCCGCCGCAGGCGGGACTCCGGCACCCCTGACGCATTTTGACCCAAACAGCAAAGTGAACACGCACCGGTGGCCGCGCTTCCTGCCCGACGGAGGTCATTTTCTTTATCTGGCGCGGGGACCGGGAGTGGCTGCGGAAAGCGGGGGCGAAGGGATCTACGTCTCCTCGCTGGATGGAAAAGAGAACAAGCTGCTGGTGCGG
>JBGOWC010000357.1:0-2593 GCA_041478415.1 Terriglobia bacterium | reverse complement strand
GGCGCTTTTTTTCCACGACACGAAGATCAACATCGTGGACACGCCGGGGCACAGCGACTTTGGCGGCGAGGTCGAGCGGGCGCTGCGGATGGTGGACGGCGTGCTGCTTCTCGTGGATGCGAGCGAAGGTCCGCTGCCGCAGACGCGGTACGTCCTGCAGAAGGCGCTGGCGGCGAAGCTGCCGCCGATCGTGGTGCTGAACAAGATTGACCGCGCCGACGCGCGGACGACGGAAGTACTTGACGAGATCTACGACCTCTTCATCGATCTCGACGCAACCGAAGACCAGCTCGACTTCCCGGTGATCTACGCAAATGCGCGCGCGGGCGTGGCCCACCGAACGCTGGGCGATTCCTCGACGGATCTGCTGCCGCTCTTCGAGGCCATCATCGAGAAGATTCCGCCGCCGCCGGGCGACCCGTCCGCGGTGCTGCAAATCCAGGTGATGAATCTCGATTACAGCGACTACCTGGGGCGCATCGCCATCGGGCGCGTTTTCAACGGGACGCTCGCGCGCGGCGCGGACGTGGGCATCGGGAAATTGGACGGCGCGCTCGTGCCGACGCGAATCACGAAACTGTTCACGTTTCGCGGCCTGGAACGCGACGAGGCGGACGCGGTGGTCGCGGGAGACATCGTGGCGATTGCCGGCGTCGAGGGAATCCAGATCGGCGAGAGCGTGACGGACCTGGCGCAGCCGGCGCCGCTTGAGCCGCTGATCATTGACGAGCCCACGCTGGGGATGGTTTTCACGGTCAACAACGGGCCGCTCTCCGGCCGCGAAGGAGCCTACGTCACTTCGCGCGACCTGCGTGACCGCCTGCAGAAGGAGCTTCTCACCAACGTTTCGATTCGCGTCGAGGACAGCGACACGCCCGAATCGTTTCGCGTGCTCGGACGCGGCGAGCTGCAGCTCGCAATTCTGATCGAGACGATGCGGCGCGAGGGGTTCGAGCTTATGGTGGGCAAGCCGGAAATCGTCGTGCGCACCGAGAAGGGGCGCAAGCTTGAGCCGCTGGAACGCCTGGTGATTGACTGCCCCGAAAATTTCATCGGCATCATCATGGAGAGCCTGGGCGCGCGCCGCGGCGAAATGGCCAAGATGTCGAATCACGGCTCGGGGCGCGTGCGAATGGATTTCCGGATTCCATCGCGCGGGCTGATCGGACTGCGCAGCCAATTGCTCACGGACACGCGCGGCACTGCGCTGATTCATTCGATTTTCGAGGGCTGGACCGACTACGCCGGTGACATGGCGCTGCGGCCGACGGGCGCGCTGGTGGCGGACCGCGCGGGCGCCTCGACCGCGTTCGCACTCTGGAACATCCAGGAGCGCGGCGAGCTCTTCATCGGGCCGGCGGTCGAGGTGTACGAAGGAATGGTGGTTGGGGAAAACTCTCGCGATTCCGACATGGACGTGAACGTCACAAAAGAAAAAAAGCAGACCAACATGCGTTCCTCCTCAGCCGATGAAGCGATCCGGCTGATCCCCCACCGCGAGCTGAGCCTGGAGCAAGCGATCGAGTTCATCGCCGACGACGAGTTTGTGGAGATCACGCCGAAGTCCATCCGCCTGCGGAAGAAAGTGCTGCAGGCCGGGAAGCGCCCGCGGCGCTGGCAGGAAATCCGCGCCAGCAAGGAAGCGGCAGGATAGACCCGCGCTAGTTGTCCCTCCCCCGATCCCGTAGGTGAAAAAACCTCTTGACACACTATGTCGTGTGACGATATAGTGTAGGGCGATATAGAAGCCGGGCCGGATCGCTTCCGGTAGAAGGACTGTTCATGACACCGACGACGCGTGACTCCGAACCTCAGCCGCCGCTCACTCCGGCGATGTTTCACGTGCTGCTGGCGCTGGCGGGCGAGGACCTGCACGGTTACGCCATCCTCAAAGAGGTGGAGTTGCGGACCGGGGGCGAGGTGAAGCTGAGCACAGGGACGCTCTACGGGATTATCAAGCGCTTGCTGGCCGATGGATTCATCGTGGAACCCCGTGTGAGGCCCGCCGCGGACGAGGACGACGAACGGAGGCGCTATTACCGGCTGACAGTGCAGGGGCGCGGAGTGGCGGCTGCGGAAGCGGAGCGACTGGAGAAGGTGGTGGCCCTTGCAAGGTCGCGGCATTTGCTGAAGAAGGTCCGCACGGCGTAGCTGCGCGGGGGGACGAATTTCGGAAGCGAGTGGTCCTAGCGGCTAGAGAAGCCGCAGGAGAGCACCATGACAAAGCAAACTTCCCGGGCGACACGTTTCTATCGGGCGCTTTTGCGCCTGCTACCATTCGATTTCCGCGGCGATTTCGGCCCGGAGATGGAAGAAGTGTTTCGCGAGCAGCGAGCCGATGCAGAGAAAAGAGGCGGAGTGCGCGGCCTGCTGCGGCTGTGGTGGGAGACAATCGCGGGGATTTTCCGGACCGCGCCGCGGGAACATCTGACGATGTTCCGGCAAGACGCGAGCTTTGCGCTGCGGATGATGCGCAAGAATCCGGGGTTCACGCTGGCAGCGATCGTGACGCTGGGCCTCGGCATCGGCGCGAATTCGGCGATCTTCAGCGTCGTGAACGCCGTGCCTCTGCGGCCGCTGCCTTACGAGCACG
>JBGOWC010000325.1:0-3075 GCA_041478415.1 Terriglobia bacterium | reverse complement strand
GGAGCGTCACGCGGGCATTGGGAATAACGAGGTAAGCGGATTCGGCGGCGGACTTTTGCAGGACAGCGAGTGGCTCGGAGAAGCCGAGGTCGGCGAGATGCGTGTGGCAATCAATCAGCCCCGGAAGAACCGTCATCTTCGAGAGGTCAATGATTGTCGCGCCCGCGGGAATGGCCAGATTTTCTCCGACCGCCTCGATTCTCTCGCCGCGGATCAGGATCACCTGATTCGCCAGAACGCGGCCCGCCTCCACGTCCACCAACTTTCCCGCGCGGATGGCGACGACCCCGCCCTGCGGGGGAGGAGTCCCGATTCCGAATCGGGACGGCGCACCGAATTCCTTCACGGTCTCCTGCGCGGCAGCAAGCAGCGCCAGCGCTGCGCACGCGGCGAACCCCAAAAAAGTGGCACGGATTCTCATCCCTCACCTCTGGCAAGCGAATCATTGCATACGAAGGGCGGATGATACCTTCCAAGACGAATACCCGTCCAGGGGCATCGGTTCCACGGTACCGGGACCAACTCGTTCGAATCTAGTACCACAAAATAAACTATTGACAGAGTACACGACTCGTGCTTCCATGCACCGTGAACTCTCGATTCACCCGCGCGCGCACCCCCATCTCCCCGGCCTCCACGACACCTCTGCGCCCTCGGCGTCTCTGCGTTAGTCTTTTCCTATCTCCCTTTCCCTCTACCACTTGCGCACACTTTGCACAAAGGCCGCCGCGAAAATGTAACGTAACTCCTTCTCCCTCTGTCACTTGCGCACACTTGCCAAAACAATGGAGGGGTGGCGTCCTTCGCCACCCCGGAAATGAGCCTCAAACATGAACAACAGGACTTCTAACTCACGCTCTATCAACGACCTCGCACGCTGCCAGCACCGCACTGCCACCGGCAAACGCTGCCGCCTGCGCGTCACGGATACCTCCTCCGGCCTTTGCTTTCAGCACGCCAGCCGGGGCCTTCACCAGCTCGATTCCTCCGATCTGCGCTCAGCCCTCGCCCGCGAAATCACCGAATTCAACTCCGCCGCCGACATTAACGGCTTCCTCTCCCGCCTGCTCCTTCACCTCGCCGAGAACAGGGTCGGCGCCCGTCGCGCCGCCGTCCTCGCTTACATCAGCAATCTTCTCCTCCGCACGCTCCCGGCAATCGATGCCGAGGAGGGCATGGGGCCAGTTGCTGGGCCCCACATCATTCTCGACCTCCCGCGGCCAAACCGGGACCCGGAGATTCAACCGTCATGATTCTTCATCGTTGGGAATGCTTGCCGCCGCCCGCCGCAGCGGGCTACAGCATTTGTCGCAGGACGTACTGGAGAATTCCGCCGTGCTGATAGTAGGAGACTTCTTCCGGCGTATCGGCGCGTGCGATCGTGGAGAACGTCTTGGCGCTTCCGTCGGCGGAGCGCGCCTTCACCGTCATGGTCTTGCGTGGCGCCAGCGCTGCGATGCCTTCGATTTCAAATACTTCGCGCCCGTTGAGGCCGAGGGACTCGCGGTTTTCGCCGGAAACATATTCGAGCGGGAGCACGCCCATGCCGACCAGGTTGCTGCGGTGGATGCGCTCGTAACTCTCCGCGATTACCGCGCGCACGCCGAGCAGCCGCGTACCCTTCGCGGCCCAGTCCCGCGAAGAGCCGGAGCCGTACTCTTTTCCGGCGAGCACCACCAGCGGCACTCCCGCGTCGTGGTATTTGATCGAGGCGTCGTAGATGGCCATCGTTTCGCCGCTCGGGAGGTGCAGCGTCCAGCCGCCTTCCGTGCCCGGCGCGAGCTGATTACGCAGACGGATGTTTGCAAACGTGCCGCGCATCATCACTTCATGATTGCCGCGCCGTGCGCCATAGGAATTGAACTCGTGTGGCTTCACGCCATGGGCGATCAGATATTTTCCCGCGGGAGAATCCACCGGGATTGAGCCCGCCGGCGAAATATGGTCCGTCGTGATGCTGTCTCCGAGCATGACCAAAACGCGCGCGCCGCGAACGTCCGCGAGCGCCGCCGGCGTCTTCGGCATGTTTTCAAAATACGGCGGCATTTTGATGTATGTGGATTTTGGATCCCACTTGTAAAGATCGCCCTCGGGAATCGGCATGGCCTTCCAGTGGGCGTCGCCTTCAAAGACTTCGCCGTATACCTTGCGGAACATTTCGGTCGTGACCGCGGCGCGCACCGTCGCTTCGATCTCCTGCGGAGTCGGCCAGATTTCGCGCAGATAGACGGGCTTACCCGCGGTGTCGGTGCCGAGCGGCTCCGTCGTCAGATCCATGTCCATGCGCCCGGCAAGTGCGTAGGCCACCACGAGCGGCGGGGAAGCCAGGTAATTGGCCCGCACCAGCGGATGAATGCGCCCCTCAAAATTACGGTTGCCGCTCAGAACCGCTACGGCAACAAAATCGTTTTCCTTGATCGCTGCGCCGATCGATTCGGGCAGCGGTCCGCTGTTGCCGATGCAGGTGGTACAGCCGTAACCGACGAGGTTGAATTTCAACTTGTCGAGATATGGCGTGAGCCCGGCCTTTTCCAGATAGTCGGTCACGACTTTTGAGCCGGGCGCGAGGCTCGTCTTCACCCAGGGCTTTGTCTGGAGCCCGCGCTCGACGGCTTTCTTCGCCAAGAGTCCTGCGCCGAGCATGAGCGACGGATTTGAGGTGTTCGTGCAGCTTGTGATCGCCGCAATCACCACTGAGCCGCTTGAAAAATCGAATGAGTCGCCATTATTTTTCAGGGCCACGTGTTTTTTCGGCATGCCCTCAACAACCTTCGTGAAGGAGGCTTTTGCCTGACGCAGCGCCACGCGGTCTTGCGGCCGTTTCGGACCGGCAAGCGTCGGCTCGACGCTCCCCAGATCGAGTTCGAGCCTGTCACTGAAGGCCGGATCGGGAGTCGCATCCGTGCGGAAGAGATTCTGTTCCTTGCAATACGTTTCGACGAGGGCAACCTGTTCCGTCGCGCGCGCCGTAAACCGGAGATACGCAAGTGTTTCCACGTCCACGGGAAAAAAGCCCATCGTCGCGCCGTATTCCGGCGCCATGTTGGCGATCGTTGCGCGGTCCGGAACGCTCAG
>JBGOWC010000063.1:0-8069 GCA_041478415.1 Terriglobia bacterium | reverse complement strand
GTCCTCGCGCCGCTGCGAGACGACTTCAAGGAGTCAGCGCGCATCGCCCTGGATCGCGCCGATGCGTACATTCTGCGGAGCCCGGTTCGCCCCGGACAAGAACCTCTTTCGGGTGACTCGTCCCATTGGACTGGAGTGGCGCTGCGATTTCTCCAGACAAAGCCTTGTTTCTTGCAGGAAGAGGGGGAGTGCTTCCCAGAGGGACTGAAGAAGATCGTCAGCGAACAACTCCGGACGAATCCCGGCGTTTCGATCTGATACCAACCTGGTATAGAAGCAGTATCTTCGCGGTTGACCACCGGCGAAAACGCGGCGATAATTTTAGGGGATGCAGGGCTGCTGCTTTCCGCGCATCAGTGCGCTTTGCGGGAAGCGCTACGCAGAATGGCAGTTAGGCGCGACCCTGTGGGCGCGGACGGCCACCGACGGGCTGCGGCGCATCCAATCGTTCTGGGGGGAATCGGTTTGGCAACAGGCACGCGGATTGGTGTAGAAACTTCGCCGCCACCCGCTCCGTTCATCCAAACGGAGAAATGGGGGAGCCAGCTCGAACAGGCAATCGAGCGCGGCGCCAATCATCTGTTGTCTCTGCAGGCCGACGAAGGCTTCTGGCTTGGTGAGCTCGAGGCCGACACGACCCTCGAATCGGATTACATTTACTACCTCCACGTTCTTGGGAAAGCTGATCCCGAGCGCATCGCGAAGCTCGCGAACTACGTTCGCCGGCGGCAGCTTGCCGATGGCGGATGGAGCACCTTTCCCGGCGGGCCGTCCGAGCTGAACGCAACGGCAAAAGCCTATTTCGCCTTGAAACTCGCCGGAGATTCGCCCGATGCGCGGCACATGACGCTCGCGCGAGAGGCGGTGCATCGCCTGGGCGGTCTCGAACGGTCGAATTCCTACGTGCGATTCTACTTGGCGCTGGTTGGCGCGGTCGGGTGGGAACTTGTTCCTGCGATTCCGCCGGAGCTGATGCTCCTGCCGAACTGGTTCTATCTGAATATCTACGAAATGTCGTCGTGGACGCGCGGGATCGTGATCCCGATGGCCATCATTTCCGCGCTGCGGCCGGACTGGCGGCTGCCGGCGCGCGCGCGAGTGGACGAGCTTTTCCGCGATCCCTCGAACAAGCGCGCTGCCTTCGACTGGAGCAGCCAGTTGATCTCCTGGCGGAACTTTTTCCTGGCGCTCGACCGTGCGCTGAAGATTTACGAGAAGCTGCCGTGGAAACCGCTGCGGCAGCGCGCGCTGCGCGAGGCCAAGAGCTGGATGCTCGCGCACCTCGAGCGTTCGGAAGGATTGGCGACGATTTACCCGGCAATGATGAATTCGATTTTCGCCCTGCTGGCGCTCGGGCATGGCCCGGACGATCCCCTCACCGCGCGCGAGATTCGCGAGTTTTCGCGATTTGAAATTGAAGACGGAGACACGATACGCATGCAGCCGTGCGTCTCGCCCGTGTGGGACACCTGCATCGCCATGGTCGCGCTTGAAGAAGCGGGATTGCCGCCGGATCATCCCGCGCTGGTCAAGGCCGCCGACTGGATGCTCTCGAAGCAGGTGCTCGGGCCGGGCGATTGGCAGATGAAGAACAGGGATGCCGAGCCGGGCGGCTGGGCCTTTGAATTTCGCAACGACTTTTTCCCCGATGTGGACGACACGGCGTTCGTCCTGATGGCGCTGCAGCGTGTGAAGTATCCCGAGCCGGCGCGGATGGAAGGCGCCGTTCGCAGCGGCATCCAGTGGCTTTTGAGCATGCAGAACCGCGACGGCGGCTGGGCCGCCTTCGATCGCGACAACGACCGGAAACTTCTCTGCCATATTCCGTTCGCCGACCACAACGCGATGATTGATCCCTCGACCGCGGACGTCACCGCGCGCGTGGTCGAATGTCTCGGGCGTTTCGGCTGGCCCGCGGATCATCCCGCCATTCAACGCGCCGTGAAATTCCTGTTGAAAGATCAGTGTGACGACGGCTCCTGGTTCGGGCGCTGGGGCGTGAACTACGTTTACGGTACATCAGGCGTCCTGCGCGGGCTGGAGACCCTTTCCCTCACGGCGCGGGAATACTGCCAGCGCGCGGTGGCATGGCTGCGCGCGGTGCAGAAGCCGGACGGCAGCTTTGGCGAGTCGCTGCGCTCGTATGGCGACCCCGCAACGAAGGGGCAGGGCAACAGCACGGCATCGCAAACCGCGTGGGGCTTGATCGGCATGCTGGCGGCGTCCGAGGGAAGCGACCCGGCGATTACCGGTGCGGTCGCGTACCTGGTGAATCAGCAAAATGAAGACGGTTCCTGGTCCGAGAGCGAATTTACCGGCACGGGTTTTCCGTGCGTGTTCTATCTGAAGTATCACCTGTACCGAAATTATTTCCCGCTGTATGCGCTGGCGCGTTACCGTAATCAGATGCACGGCGCGCAGGAATTCCTGGCCATGAAGTTCCGGCCGGCCGACTTCCGCCTGCGCAGCGGGTTTCAGGGGGCTTGATGAGGTTTCCGCTAAAGATGACCGCGAATCTCTCGAAGTACATCGCGGGAAAGAAAATTCGCGGCGAGAAGAAATTCCCGCTGGTGATGATGCTCGAGCCGCTGCACGCCTGCAATCTGACCTGCACGGGCTGCGGGCGCATCCGCGAATACAAGAGCACCATCAACGAGATGATGACGGTCGAGCAGTGCTTGGCCGCTGCGGAAGAGTGCGGCGCGCCGATCGTCTCGATCTGCGGCGGCGAGCCCATGATCTATCCGGAAATCGGCCGGCTGACCAGCGAATTGCTGGACCGCGGAAAGCACATCTACCTCTGCACCAACGGCATGTTCATCCGCAAGCGGCTGCACGAGTTCAAGCCGACGTCGAGCTTCTTCTGGAACGTTCACTTGGACGGCATGGAACGTACCCACGACCTTTGCGTCGAGCGCGACGGCGTCTTCCGCGACGCCATCGAGGGCATCAAGGCGGCCAAGTCGGCGGGCTTCCTGGTCTGCTCGAACACCACCATCTACAAAGAGACTGATCTCAAGGAAATCGAAGAGCTCTTCGAATACCTGCACGAGCTCGGCGTTGATGGCTACATGGTTTCGCCGGCGTATTCCTATTCCGCGGTGCAGACGAAGGACATTTTCCTGACCCGCGACGCCATTCGCGAAAAATTCCGCGGCGCGCGCGGCATGCTGGACAAATACAACCTGATGATGTCGCCGATCTACTACGAATTTCTCCGTGGCGAGCGCGAGCTCGAGTGCGTGGCCTGGGCTACCCCGACCTACAATCCGCGCGGCTGGAAGGCGCCCTGCTATCCGATGACCGACGGCCACTACGCCACCTTCGGCGAATTCATCGAGAAAGTGGACTGGAAGAATTACGGCCCCGGGCGCGATCCGCGCTGCGCCGACTGCATGATGCACGTGGGATTTGAGCCCTCGGGGATCCTCGGCGCGCATCCGAAGCTCGGCGATACCTGGAAGCTGCTGACCTGGCAGTTTGGCGGGAAGATGGGCGGCGGCCGCGCGGACGGGAAGCGCAAGAGCTCGAACGGACACGCAAATGGCCCCACGAATGGCCCCACGAATGGCCATGGTAACGGCCACGGCCAGTCGAACGACCCTCAAGCGATGATGCCTCCGCCGCAAGAGCCGGAACTCGTTTCCGCTGACGGCCGCCTGCGGGTGCTATGACCACGTTGGTGACCGGCGCTGCGGGCTTCCTCGGAAGCCATGTGGCGCGACAGTTGGTGGCGCGGGGCGACGCCATCCGCGTGCTGTTGCGCCCGTCGAGCAGCAACCGCGCGATCGCCGATCTCTCCCTTGAATACGTCACCGGCGACCTTCGTGATTCCGCCTCTCTTGATCGCGCCCTCGCGGGTGTCCGCCGGGTATTTCATGTAGCCGCCGATTACCGCCTCTGGGCGCGCGACTCGCGGGACATCTACGAATCCAACGTCACCGGCACAAAGAATCTTCTCGATGCCGCCCGGCGTAGCGGCAAGGTCGAGCAATTCATCTACACAAGCACGGTCGCGACGATTGCCGTGGACCGCGCCGAGCTGCCCAATGAAGCGACCGAGTCCGCGCTCGACGAAATGGTCGGGCATTACAAGCGCTCGAAGTGGCTCGCGGAAAAAGAAGCCCTCAACGCCGCAAAGGATGGCCTGCCGGTTATCGTCGTGATGCCCACGACGCCCGTGGGCCCGGGTGATTGGAAGCCGACGCCGACGGGGAAAATCATCCTCGACTTTTTGAACGGGAAGATGCCCGGCTACGTCGAGACGGGCTTGAACTTTGTCGGCGTGGAAGATTGCGCGGCGGGGCATTTGCTCGTCGCCGAAAAGGGCAAGCTTGGCGAGCGCTACTTGCTCGGCGCGGAAAACCTTACCCTGAAGCAGGTGCTGGATACGCTGGCGCAGATCACCGGCTTGCCGGCGCCAAAGCTGAAGATTCCCCACGGTCTGGCTCTTGGCGTGGCCTACGCCGAAACCGCGTTTTCGCGCCTCATCCGTCGCGAGCCGCAGATTCCCGTCGAGGGCGTGAAAATCGCCCAGCACCTGATGTTTGTGGATTGTACGCGCGCACAGCGCGAACTGGGATTCAAAGCGGCGCCTGTGGCCGCGGCGCTCGAGCGCGCCGTGCGCTGGTACGAAGCGAACGATTACATCACCGCGCGCCGCGCGAAGCGCCTTGCGCAAAAGGCTGCGGCATAGGGTCGGTGAGCGCCAGCCGGCATTTATCCCGGCGGAGTCGGAAGCCCGCCATCCTCGGAATCATATGAAAGTCCTCGTCACATTCGCTGTTCACGCCGAGTTCGCCCCCTGGCGAAAGCTGCGCAAGCTCGAACGATCACGGATCGGGAATGTCCCCCTCTATCGAGCGCAGATTGGGCGGGCCAGCGTTAGTTTCGTGGTCACCGGGATGGGGCTTGAGAATGCACGCCGAGTCGCCGAAGTCGCCCTGTCGGAACCGCATACGATCTGCATCGCAGCGGGCTTCGCAGGCGCGTTGAAGCCTGCGTACAAAGTGGGCGACATCGTGGCTGCCGAAGCGGTCCAACAGCTCGGGAATCCGAAGACCATCCAGTGTTCCCGGCGCTTGCACGTGGCGGCGTTTTTCGACAAGGCCGAACGTATTAAGATGCTTCTTACGGCGGACCGGGTGATCGCCACGGCCGACGAGAAGAAGAAGCTGAGCCCTTTTGCGGACGCTGTTGATATGGAATCTTACGCGGTCCTTTCTGTCGCCGCGGCGCACGGTGTCCCCGCCGCCGCTATCCGCGTAATCTCGGATCGATTTGACGAGGATATCCCCGTCGAGATTGACATGACCGTGGACGAACATGGACGCGTGAGCGCCGGCGGCGTGGCTCGTTATCTCGCCCGGCATCCGTTGCAGTTGCCGGCCTTGATCCGCCTCGGAAGAAAGAGCCGCACGGCGGCCGAAGCATTGGCGAACTTCCTCGAGGCCTATATCAAGGAACTTTCCTTCCGGATGCATGGAAGCCACTCCGAGGAGTTGATGGAGATCGCAGCGACATGAGCGGGACGCGCACGATCCTCGAAACCCGCGCCTCCCTCGGGCCGGTGCCGAAAACCATGCGTGCCGGTGTGTATCGCGGGAAGGGAATTGTCCGCGTCGAAGAAGTGCCCGTCCCGGAACTCAGCGATGGCGAAGTTCTCATCAAGGTCGCCTGCTGCGGAGTTTGCGGCACGGACATCAAGAAAATTTTTCACGCCTACGTCGAGCCGCCGCAGATCCTGGGCCACGAGGTTGCCGGCACCGTCGTTGCCGTGGGCCGCGGCGTGAAGAGATGGAAGCCCGGCGACCGCGTCATGAGTTTTCATCACATTCCGTGCGGAGCCTGCTTCTACTGCGCGCGAAGGCTCTTTTCGCAGTGTCCGCGCTACAAGACCACGGGCCTTACCGGGGGCTTCACGCCAAATGGCGGCGGCTTCGCCGAATATGTGAAGGCCATGTCATGGGTCGCCGAGCGCGGAATTGTCGCGCTGCCGGACAACGTGAGCTTTGACGAAGGAACCTTCATCGAGCCGGTTAACACGATCGTGAAAGCCGTGCAAAAAGCGCGCGTCGCCGTCGGTGAGACCGTGCTCGTGATTGGCTGCGGCCCCATCGGATTGCTCTTGCTGATGGTCGCCAAGGTTGAAGGTGCAAAACTGTTTTCGAGCGATCTGATGGCCGAGCGGCGAGCCAAGAGCCTGGAGCTCGGAGCGAGTGAGGCCTTTGACCCCGGCAGTGGTAAGCTGGTCGAGGAAATTCGCGCCCGGACGGAAGGGCGTGGAGCCGACGCCGTGCTGGTAGCCGTGCCGCACCCGGCCGTTGTTGTGGAAGCCCTTGCGGCGGCGCGTCCCGGCGGGCGCGTTCTGCTCTTTGCAGCCAATGACCCGGTGACGCGCATCGAATTTCCCGCGGCCGCCGTCGGGATCGACGAGAAGGAAATCCTGGGCAGCTATAGCGCCGCCGCCGACATCCAACAACCTGCGGCGGACTTGGTGCTGTCCCGGAAACTGCCGGTGATGGAACTGGTCACACATCGCTTCCCGCTGGATAGAATCCAGGAAGCGCTGGAGCTTGCCGCCCAGCCGACGGCTGAGTCCCTGAAAATACTGATAACGCACACGTGAACACGACTACAAACAAGGGTGCTGAAGTTGCTGCGGGCGAGAGGACCTCGACGGGCGCATCGTCATCCCTCCCGTCCCAGATGACTGCCGCAATTCTGTACGGCAGCGAAGACCTGCGTGTGGAACTCGCGGCGGTTCCCGCCGTTGCACCGGACGAAGTGCTTCTCCGGGTTCGTATCGCTCTGACCGACGGCACCGATCTTAAAGTATGGAAGCGCGGCTACCACGCGCGGATGATTCAGCCCCCCGCTGTGTTCGGGCACGAAGCGATCGGAGAAATCGTGTCGCTGGGCCGCGACGTGGATCCGCGGTGGCGGATGGGAATGCGGGTGGTTGCGGCGAATTCCGCACCGTGCCGCAGATGTTTCTATTGCTTCCGCGGGCAGGAAAACCTTTGTGAAGACCTGCTCTTCAACAATGGCGCGTACGCTCAATACATGCGCATCCCGGGCAGGATCGTCCGGGAAAACATGATCGAAGTGCCTGACTCGGTGGGCGATGTGGATGCTGCGCTTGTCGAGCCGCTGGCCTGCGTATTGCGCGGTATTCATGAGATGCGCGTGCGTCCGGGAGACACGGCCGTGGTTATCGGCTGCGGCCCCATCGGCCTGAAATTCATCCGCATGCTTTCCCGGAAAGGACTGCGTGTGATCGCGCTCGCGCGGCGTGCAGCGCCCCTCCAGGTAGCGCGACAGATGGGCGCGGCGGCGTGCGTCAACGTGAGCGCAGTCGCCGATCCGGTCGCGGCGGTGAAGGAATTGACCGAAGCGCGCCGCGGAGCGGACCACGTTGTCGAGGCTGCCGGAAATACCACCACCTGGCAATGGGCGCTCGAAATGGTTCGCCGCGGTGGCGTCGTGAATCTCTTTAGCGGCTTGCCTGACGGCACAAAGATGGAAGTCGAGCCTGCGTCAATCCATTATTCCGAAATTACGCTGATCTCGCCGTTTCATCACACGCCGCAATTCATCCGCGAAGCGCTCGAAGCCATCCGCCGGGGTGACATCGCGGGGAAGGATTTCGTAACCGGAGAGATTCGGCTCGCGGACTTGCCGCAGGCTTTTCAGAAGATGAAATCTCGCAGCGGGGAAATCAAGATCGCCGTCCGGCCCTGAAGCAGCACGCTGTCCCAGGGGGATTTCCAGCAGGGAAGACTGAGGAATGCTGCGTCTTGGTGAACTCGAAATCGCCCGGAATCTGCCTCTCGCCGGCTGTCCGCTCGCGGAGGCTCGGCGCTACACGCGCTGGCTCGCGACGCACCACTACGAAAATTTCAACGTCGTCTCCTGGCTCTTGCCGCGTGAGCTGCAACAGCATTTTTACAATCTCTATGCCTATTGCCGCTGGGCCGACGATCTGGGTGATGAAATTCCGGTTAAGCCCCGCGCGCTGGAGCTGCTCGACTGGTGGGAGCGCGAGCTCGATGCCTGCTACGACGGCC
>JBGOWC010000349.1:0-2730 GCA_041478415.1 Terriglobia bacterium | reverse complement strand
TACTACGTTTTGGATGAGCCGGAGATCTCCGACTCCGCCTACGACCGGCTGATGAATCGGCTGAAGGAGTTCGAGACAGCCAATCCGCGCCTCATCACCCCCGATTCGCCGAGCCAGCGCGTCGGCGGCGCGCCGCGCGACGGTTTTTCCACCGTGCGCCATGCGCGGGCCATGCTTAGCCTGGACAACGCCTACACTTACGACGAGCTGCGTGATTTTGACCGCCGCGCACGCGAAATCAGCGGCAAGGAAAAGATCGAGTACATCGCCGAACATAAATTCGACGGCCTGAGCATCTCGCTGCAATATCAGGACGGCGCGCTCGCCCGCGGCGTGACCCGCGGCGACGGCACGACCGGCGAAGACGTCACGCCCAATGTGAAGACCATCCGCTCGATTCCGCTCCGCGTGGACGCGGCGGCGCTGAAGAAAGCGAAACTCTCGCCGGACTTCGAAGTGCGCGGCGAAATCGTGATGACCCGCAAGGCCTTCGATGCGCTGAACCGCGCGCAGGAGCAGCAGGGCGGAAAAATCTTTGCCAACCCGCGCAACGCGGCTGCTGGCGGCGTCCGCGTCCTCGATCCCGCCATCACGGCTTCCCGGCGCATGGACTTCTTCGCCTATTTTCTGCTTGTCAACGGCAAGGTGCCTTTCCGCAAGCATTCGGACTCCCTCCAGGTCCTGAAGCAATTGCACTTCCGCGCCTCCGACGATTGGAAGGCGTGCGCCGGGATTGACGACGTTCTTACCTACTGCGACGCCTGGGACGCCAGGCGCGAGAAACTGCCGTACGAAATTGATGGCGTGGTGATCAAGGCCGATTCCACGGCCATTCAGGACGAACTGGGTTACACCGCGAAAGCCCCGCGCTGGGCCATTGCCTACAAATATCCGGCGCGGCAGGAGACAACCGTCGTCAACGACATCCTCGTGCAGGTGGGCCGCACCGGCGCGCTCACGCCCGTCGCGGTGCTCGAGCCCGTGCAAGTCGGAGGCGTCACTGTCAGCCGTTCCACACTCCACAATATGGACGAAATCGAGCGCCTCGGCCTGCACCTCGGCGACACCGTGCTGATCGAGCGCGCCGGCGAAGTGATTCCCCACGTCGTGAAAGTGGTGAAGGAAGGCAAGCCTCGCAAAGCCTTTCGCATGCCCAGGGAGTGCCCCGAATGCGGGAGCAAGATTCACAAGTCCGATGATGAAGTGGCCTACCGCTGCGTCAACGCCGCGTGTCCCGCGAAGCGCAAGGAATCGCTGCTCCATTTCGCCGGTCGCCATGCGATGAACGTTGACGGCCTCGGCGAAAAAATCGTGGATCAGCTCGTGGACAAAAAGCTCGTGAAAGACATCGCCGATATCTACTCGCTCAAGCACGAAGATGTGGCCGCGCTCGAACGCATGGCCGAAAAGTCGGCGCAGAATCTCCTCGACGAAATCGAAGCCAGCAAGAAAAACAGCCTCTCGCGGTTGATTTTTGCCCTGGGGATGCGCTTCGTGGGCGAACGCACCGGCCAGCTTCTCGCGGAAAACTTTTCTTCGCTGGAAGAGCTTGCCGCCGCAAAGGAAGAGCAGCTCGTGGAAGTACCCGAAGTCGGCCCCAAGGTCGCCGCGAGCATCGCCGAGTTTTTCTCCGAAGCCGCTAATCGCGACATCATCAAGAAGCTGCGCAAGGCCGGCGTCCATCCGACCACGGAAAAACGCGAAGTGAAGAGCCGGAAATTCGCGGGGAAGTCGTTTGTCTTCACCGGCGGCCTCGCCAACCGCTCCCGCGAAGAGGCCGGCGAGCTCGTCCAGCAGCACGGCGGAAAAGTCTCCGGCTCGGTCAGCAAGAAAACCGATTACGTCGTCGTCGGCGCCGACCCCGGCTCGAAACACGACAAAGCCAAAGAGCTCGGCGTCACCATCCTCACCGAACCCGAATTCGAGAAGCTCCTCAGCGCAAAATAACCGCTGTAACAGAAATTGGCGGGCGCGCCGCACGTTCGCTTATGCTTCAAACACCCAGCGCCCGCCGGTCATCGTGCGCTCCACCGGAACCTTGATCAGCGAAAATGGATCGACGCCCGTGGGGTCCTGCCCCAGGACGACGAGATCGGCGAGCTTTCCTGCTTCGATTGAACCCTTGCTCTTTTCTTCGAACGACGCATACGCTCCGTTGATCGTCCCGACGCGGATGGCTTCTTCCACGGTCACCTTCTGTTTCGGTCCCCAGACATTTCCTTTGCTGTCCGTACGGGTCACTTCGGACTGCAACGCCATCATCGGTTCGAACGGCCCCGGCGGATAGTCCGACGCTTGCGTCACGCGCACGCCCGCGTCCAGAAAACTGCGCACCGCAAACATGGAGTTCAGCCGCTCGGCGCCGTATTCACGCATCTTTTCGCCGTGGTAATAGACGTAGGTGGAAAACGGCGTCGGCACCGCGCCGAGCGCCTTGATGCGCTGCACCAGCGATTCGTTGATGATCGAACAGTGTTCGATGCGGTAGCGCGCATCCTTCCGCGGCATTTCGCGCTGCAGCCGTTCGTAGACGCGCAAGACGATATCAATCGCCACGTCACCGTTCGCGTGCGTTCCCAATTGCCACCCGGCCTCGTGCGCCTTGCGCGCGATGGGGTAGAGCGCGTCCCCATCGTTGGCGAGGATGCCGTAATCATTCGGGCGGCCGACGTAGGGCTGCGAGACGCGCGCCGTACGCTCGGATAGCGAGCTGTCGCAAATCATTTTCAC
>JBGOWC010000196.1:0-4696 GCA_041478415.1 Terriglobia bacterium | reverse complement strand
CCGCGGATTCCCAGCACCTGCTCTGCGGCGGGATTTGCGCTGGAAATAATCCCGGCGGCATTCACCAGCAGCAAGCCGGCCGGCATATTGCGGGTGACTTCCTCGCTCAGCCGCTCGGTTTGCTCGGCGCGCTCTTTCTCCGCGCGATGCAAACGCTCGAGCTCCTTTTCCTGATCGCGCAGCTTCTGAATCACGCCCTGCATCGAAGCCGCCATGAAGGCCGACGGGTTTTCCGTTCGCCCCGGGCCGTGTAAGGGTTTGGACTGCTCCTCCCGCCCCTTCTGAAATAAGCGGCGGGTCACAGACACGAGGAAAAACAGGCCCAGGATGAAGACAAACGCGGCGCCCCAGAGCCTCCAGGAGCCTACGGATTGGGATTCGATAAGTGCGACGGTAAACATGCTTGCACCGGTTCCCGGCGGCCTCAGCGCATCTCCGCGAACCAGCGCGCGGACGGAGACTGCACCAGGAAAACGACCAGCAACGCGGCGACGCCGAGAAATGTTCCCAGCGGGAGCTGGTACTGGCTGGCCAGCGCGCAGCGCAGCGAAGAAATCTTTCCCAGGCCGCGGCGGCTCGCGCGCTCGGCCACTTTCCGCTTCCACCCCGACAGGTAGAGCGCGAACACCATGCCAAGACCGATGACGCTGCCGAGTAGCGTTCCGAGGAGGATTGTCAGGAAAGTGCCGCGCAGGCCCAGGAACATGCCGACCATGGCCATCATTTTGACGTCGCCAAAACCCATTCCCTCGCGGCCGCGCCACGCCAGGTATGCGCGCCCCGCGCCCCAAAGCAGCAGACTGCCGAATGCGGCCCCCACCAAGCCGTCCACGACGCCGAGGAGCGCCCTCGGCGCTCGCGCGGCGAAACTGTGCAGCAGCCACTGCGCCGAGCCGTCCTGCGGTGGCACGGCGGCGCTGAAAATGAGCCCCATCCCGAATCCCGGCCAGGTCACGGCATCGGGGAGCAGCCGGGTTTGCAGGTCCGTCACCGTCAGGACGAGAATCAGGGACGAAAAGAGCAGCCACTTGAACGTGTCAATCGTGACTCCAAATGCAGAATAGCAGGCCACGAAAATCAGCCCGGTCAGGAATTCCATGGCCGGGTACATGGCTGAAATCGTTGTCCCGCAATTGCGGCACTTCCCGCGAAGGAGAAGCCAGCTCACAACGGGAATGTTGTCGTAGGGCTTTATCGGCGAGCCACATCCGGGGCAGCGCGAGCCCGGCGAGACGATGGACTGCTCCTCCGGAATGCGCAGGATGCACACATTCAGGAAGCTGCCGACGATCAGTCCGAAAAGAAAAAAGAACGCGATGACCACACTTCGACTCTGTCACAGTCGTCAGAGGGCTTCAAGAAACGCCCGGCCGGCCGTGTCGGATGGCTAACGCTCGCGGCCGGAACAGACTCTTACACCTGTTCTTCGGCCGAGTTTGCACGCACTCCATCGCTCCGTTATATTTGTATGTTTGCCCGCCATGCACTGGCTCGAACAGAAGATTCGCCGCTACGAGCACCGTCGCTGGACGACGGACGATAACCGCATAGTCCGCCCGTTTGCATGGGGTCTCGAACATATCGGTGGCCGCGCGGATGAGCCTGACCCGCAGGCGTACCTGCGCGACTGGGCTCGTGCGACGATTCAATCGAGCGAGGAGTGGTTTGCCGCCGGCCCCGCACAGGATTACCGGTTGACCGACGATGTCCTGACGTTTACGAGCGCCGTGACCTCGCCTTGGCCGGAGAACAATCTCGTCCACGCCCAGCTCTTCCCGGCTAGCCGCGGCGGCCCCGCCGTTCTCGTCCTCCCCAACTGGAACGCCAAATGGCTGGGGCAGCGCGCTCTCTGCCAGTGGCTGCAGCTTCTCGGCATCACTGTTCTGCGCATGAGCATGCCCTATCATGACCGCCGAATGGTGCCGGGCCACGAGCGCGCCGACCAGCTCGTAGGGCCTAATGTCGGCCTCACGCTCCAGGCGAATCGCCAGGCGGTCACCGACGCGCGGCAGTGCCTGCGCTGGCTCGAACAGCAGGGCTACACCCGCCTCGGAATCCTCGGCACCAGCATCGGGTCATCGGTCGGTTACATCACCCTGGTTCACGACCCGGCCGTGCGTGCCGGTGGTTTCTTTCACGTCTCCACCTATTTCGCCGATGTGGTCAAGAACGGCATGACCACGAACCACGTCTGGGAGGGCCTGCGCAGCAAGGCCGGTCTGGACGAGTTGCGCGCTTACTGGGCGCCTATCAGCCCGATGCCCTATGTCGAGCGCAGCATGGGGGCGGGGAAGAACTGCCTTTTGGTGTACGGCAAATACGACCCGACGTTTATCCCGGAGCTGACTGAGGAAATGCTCGGCGCTTTGCGAACACACGGCTGCCAGCCGCGCACGCTCGAGCTGCCCTGCGGCCACTACTCGCTGGAAATACCGCCCTTCAGCTACGTCGCGGGCTTCCGCATGGGAACATTTTTCCTTGAAGGGCTGGCCTGATCGTAATACGGCGCTTTACCGAAGCAGATTGAGAAAGCCGCCTTCGCCGATCAGCGCGGCAACGCTTTCGATCTCCGCCGCAAGAGGGCGGTCCTGCTCGAGTTTCGCTGATTTCGCTCGCACCTGGGCATGTGCCTGCTGCGCGATGCGGCCCGTCCTGAGCGGCGCGAGCAGATCGATCCCCTGACAGGCGCAGAGCAGCTCGATCGCCACGATCCGGCGCAAGTTGCCAAGCATGCGTTCGAGCCGCCGCGCCGCGCTCATCCCCATCGAGACGTAATCCTCTTGATTGCCTGACGTCGAAATCGAATCCACGGAATGCGGCGTGGCCAGGGCTTTGTTTTCGCTTGTCAGCGCCGCGGCCGTGACCTGCGCGATCATGAAGCCGGAGTTAAGACCCGGTTCCGGTGTCAGAAATGCCGGCAGCAGGCTCGTCAGCGGGTTCGTCATCTGCTCGATGCGCCGCTCGCAGATTCCGCCCAGCGTCGCTATGGCGATGGCCATCTGATCGGCGGCCATGGCCAGCGGCTGACCGTGAAAATTTCCGCCGCTGAGGATGTCGCCGCTCTGCGCGTCACGAACGAAAACTAGCGGATTGTCCGTCGCGCTGTTGAGCTCCACCGCTGCCGTCGCCCGTGCCTGTGCCAGCGAATCGCGCACCGCGCCGTGCACCTGGGGCGTGCACCGCAAACTGTAGGCATCCTGTACGCGCGAGTCTTTTGCGGACGAGCGGTGCGATTCGCGGATTTCACTACCTTCATTCAGCCGCGCAAGATTCCGCGCCGATGTGGCGGCGCCGGCGTATGCCCGCGCTTCCATGATCCGCGCGTCAAACGCGTTGGGGCTGCCGCGTAGCGCATCGAGCGATAGCGCCGCGGCAACATCCGCGGTGTCCGCGAGAATGTCCGCCTCACGGAGCGCCAGGCTGATCAGCGCGAGCATTCCCTGAGTCCCGTTCAGCAGGGAAAGCCCCTCTTTTGCCTCCAAAGCAACCGGAATAATTCCGGCGCGGCGCATCGCATCGCCGCCGGTCAAGACTTCGCCGCGATAGCGCGCGTGGCCTTCGCCGATAACGACTTGCGCCAGATGGGCAAGTGGCGCCAGGTCGCCCGACGCGCCGACCGAGCCCTGCGACGGAATCACCGGGTGCACGCCGGCAGCGAGCATCGCGCAAAGCGTTTCCACCACGATGGGCCGCACACCGCTAAAGCCTTTTGCAAGGGCATTCGCGCGAAGCAGGATCATCGCGCGCGTTTCGGGTTCGCTCAGCGGCTCGCCCACGCCGCACGCGTGCGAACGCACCAGGTTCAACTGGAGTTGGCGCACTTGTTCGGCGGAAATGCGGACCGACGCGAGCTTTCCAAATCCAGTGTTGACTCCGTAGGCGGTTGCGCCATCGCGCACGAGCCGGTCCACGACCGCGCGCGACGCTTCCATTCGCGCCCGCGCCTCCGCGGCGAGCACGGCTCTTTCACCGCGCAGCGCCACATCGTAAAGCTGCGCGAACGTGAGGTCGTTTCCGGTGATCGTGACCGCCATCAGCCTCTCCGCACTGTTGTTCTGCGATGGTCCGCCCCAGGTGGCTCCGGCAGAAGGATACTCCGATATTTCTGGGGCAATATTTTCGGCCGGCCATCGCGGCCGCAGATGACGTGCGCCGTCTCCCCGGTCGCGAGGAGTTTGCCCCCGGGCTCTTGGTATACCTCATAAGCGAATCGAATCACGCGATTCTTGCTCTCGGCGATGCTCGTGCGAATCCGCAGCACTTCGTCGTACCGCGCCGGGTGACGATAGCGGCAGTGCGCATCGGCCACCACGATGTGACAGTCGTCTTCGGTTTCCATCTGCTTGTAACTGGCCCCGAGCGAGCGAATCAGCTCGACGCGCCCGACTTCGAACCAAATGAAATAGTTCGAGTGATAGACCACGCCCATCTGGTCGGTCTCGGCGTAGCGCACGCGAACGGTGGTGTCGTGGTGGTTCATTGGCGCGATCAGCTAGGCGTCCCCGGGCCAGACAGGTTTGCGCTTTTCGAGGAAAGCAGCGAGCCCCTCTCGGAAATCCGCCGTTCCGCGGATGCTTGCATTCTCGACGATGGCGCGCTCGATGTCCGCATCCACGCCGGGGGCCGCCGCGGCGATGAGAAGCTGCTTCGTGCGCGCGATGCTCGTCGGGCTCGCCGCCAGGAGCGTTTCGGCAAT
>JBGOWC010000101.1:0-6727 GCA_041478415.1 Terriglobia bacterium | reverse complement strand
GGCTGCTCCGCGTGTCACGTCATCTACGCCAACGATCGTTCGCCGATGCATTCCGGGCCGTATGCCGCGTTCGGCCATTCGGGCACGAGCGCGTCTTCCGATCCCACAATTCCGAAGAATGAGCCGGGACACCCGATCCGCCACGCCTTCACGCGCATGATTCCGTCGAGCCAATGCATGATTTGCCACATTCATCCCGGTACGAACATGGTGACGACCTATTTCGGGATGACTTGGTGGGACAACGAAATTGACGGCGACAAAATGTATCCGAAGGAGCAGCGCAACCCGACCGAAGAGCAGCGCTACCAGGCGTTTCTGAAAAATCCGGAAGGGGCGGCAGCGCGCGGGCTGTGGTCGGAGGAACAGTTCCTCGACAAAATCGGCAGCACTGAATTCAACGCGCAGGCGAAGACCACGCAGTTCGCCGATTTTCACGGTCACGGCTGGGTTTTCCGCGCCGTCTACAAACACGACCGCAAGGGGAACTGGCTTGACGCAGATGACAAGCCGATTGCGTTCGATGACCCGCAGCGCTTCGCCAAAGCCGTGCATCTCGCGGACATCCACCTCGAAAAGGGAATGCAGTGCACCGATTGTCATTTTGCGCAAGACAATCACGGCAATGGAAAGATCTACGCCGAGCCGCGCGCCGCAGTGGAGATTGACTGCACCGATTGCCACGGCACGATTCGCCAGCGCGCGACGCTCGTCACCTCCGGTCCTGCCGCGCCGCTTGGCGGCCGCAACCTCGAAGCGCTGCGCACGCCATGGGGCCTGCGCCGATTCGAATGGCGCAGCGGAAAACTCTTCCAGCGTTCGATGTCCGTGCCCGACGAAGAATGGGAAATCGTTCAGACGCTCGACACCATAACGCCGGGCAATCCGCACTTCAGCGCAAAATCACTCCGCGCGAAAACCGTCGGCAAGGACGGCGCCGTGCGGCCGAGCCTCCCGCCAGATGATGCGTCGCTCGCGCACGGCAACGCGAAGATGACTTGCTACTCTTGCCACACGTCCTGGACGCCGACGTGTTTCGGCTGCCATTTGCAGATGACCGCGAACGCGCGCAAGCCGATGCTGCACAACGAAGGCCTGCTCGCGCGCAACTACACGAGCTACAACTTCCAGGTCCTGCGCGATGACGCCTATTTCCTCGGTGTGGACGGCACGGTCACCGGCCACCGCATCGCGCCCGCGCGCTCTTCGTGCGCCGTTCTGGTCAGCTCGCAGAATGCCAATCGCGAGTGGCTCTACTACACGCAACAGACGATTTCCACCGAAGGCTTCAGCGGGCAGGCGTTCAGCACGTTTGTGCCGCATACGGTTCGCGCGAAAGAGACCAAGCAGTGTAGCGACTGCCACGTTTCGCAAACGAATAACAACAACGCCTGGATGGCGCAGCTCTTGCTCCAGGGCACGAATTTCATGAACTTCATGGGGCGCTACGTCTATGTGGCGACGGGAAAGAAGGGCTTCGAAGCGGTGGCCGTCGCGGAGCACGACGAGCCGGAAGCGATTATTGGCAGCGATCTCCACCGGCTTGCGTATCCGGACAATTTCAAGAAGCACGTCGAGGATCATCGCGAGCTGAAGCTCTCGCACGAGCACGCCGGAACTGTCCTCGACGTTCAGCTTCGCGGCGAATACGTCTACGCCGCGATGGGCAAGGGCGGATTGCGCGTTTTCGACGTCGCCAACGTTGACAACAAGGGATTTTCCGAGCGCATGACCACTGCGCCGGTCTCGCCAATGGGCCAGCGCTTCCACGTTCCGACGAAAGACGCGCAGGCCGTGGCCTCGCCGACAACGCTTGGCGTGGACCCGCTCCGTGTGCGCGTGCCGGAAAATGAAGAGCAGCCCATTCATCTCCTTTACGGCTTTCTCTACGTCGCCGACAGAGAAGAAGGCCTGGTCATCATCGGCGATCCGAATCTGAAGGCGAAGAGCCCGGGTGTCGGCACGCTCCTCGACGGCAATCCGGCGAATAATTTCTTGAAACGCGCCTTGGCGTTCAATCCTGGCGGCGTTCTCACCGGCGCGCGGCGGATTGCGATCGCAGGAACGTATGCCTACATCCTCACGGATCAGGCGCTCGTTGTCGTGGACCTCGATAATCCCCTCGCGCCGCGCGTCACGGCGACGATCGGCGCGCCGGCCCTCAACGATCCTCGCGGCATTGCCGTGCAGTTTCGCTATGCGTTCATTGTGGATCGCGACGGCTTGAAAGTGCTTGATGTGACGAACCTGGCTGACCCGCACCCCATTCCCGCTGCCGTCGTGCCTCTCGAAGACGCTCGCAATGTGTACGTCGCGCGGACGTATGCGTACGTTGCCGCGGGGCGGCAAGGTGTTGCGATCGTGGACGTCGAGCGCCCCGATGCGCCGAACCTGGACCAGGTTTTCAATGCCAACGGCCAACTGAATGACGTCAACGACGTCAAGATCGGCATGGTTGCCGCCAGCGCGTTTGCCTTTGTCGCCGACGGGAAGAACGGCCTGCGCGTCCTGCAAATTGTTTCCCCGTGGGATGACCCTGGGCACTTCTCCGGCTTCAGCCCGCGTCCAACGCCGAAACTCATCGCCACTGCGCGCACGCGCGGACCCGCTCTTGCCATCTCAAAGGGCATTGATCGCGATCGCGCCGTGGATGAAAGCGGCAATCAGCTCGCCGTCTTCGGCCGCCGCGGCGCGCGGCCTCTCAACCGTGTTGAAACCGAACGCCTCTACCTCCGCAATGGGCAGGTGTACGGCGTTAGCGACGAGCCGGTTGAACGCCCGGGCTCGCCGGCTGCTTCGTGGCTCGCTCGCGCCCGCTCCTTGCTGCAGTCGTTGCTGTAAATGCCGACTCTAGACCGCGGGGTTTTTCCATTGTCCGCATGGATTGCCCGCTCCATGTAACCGGGTCCTCGTTTATGCTATCCAACACGCTGGAGGCCTCTTCCCATGTCGAAGAAATCAATCCTTATGCTGGTTGGCGACTACGTCGAAGACTACGAGGTAATGGTCCCGTTTCAGGCGCTTCTGATGGTCGGCCACTCCGTCCATGCCGTCTGCCCCGGGAAAAAATCCGGCGAGACGGTTCGCACCGCGGTCCATGATTTCGGCGGCGCGCAGACATACAGCGAAAAACCGGGTCACAACTTCACACTGAATGCGAATTTCGATGAAGTGCAGCTGGAAAAGTATGATGCGCTCGTGATCCCCGGCGGCCGTGCGCCGGAATACATTCGCCTGAACCCGCGCGTGCTCGAAATCGTTCGTCACTTTGCAAATGCGAAGAAACCCATCGCTTCAATCTGCCATGGAGCGCAGGTACTCGCCGCCGCGAGCGTCCTGGAAGGGAAAAGCTGCAGTTGTTATCCGGCCCTTTCGCCGGATGTCACGCGTGCGGGCGGAAAGTTCGTGGATATTCCCATGGACGCCGCCCACGTGGACGGCAATCTCGTCACCGCGCCCGCCTGGCCCGCCCATCCTGCCTGGCTCGCCAAGTTCCTCGCCGTCCTCGGCACACGCATCGAGGCGTAGCCGAATCGGTCGCGCCCCTCGCACCAGTTATCTGCCATTCTGAGCGTGTCCCGCGGAGCAGGCGGACGGTCACCGAAGTCTTGTGAGGTCGAATGTAGTCACGACTTGCTGGCCATCCGGGGTAAGCACCTGAACCGAAATTGGCGCGGAATCCACCTTCTCCGATTTGAATTCGAGTTCCACGAATGCCCCAATCAGGCCTCTTCCTTTGAATCCATGGACCGAGTGACCCTGGACGGCTTGCACGGAGATCTCTTCCTTGTTCTGGATCAGTTTGATCTGGAAATCCCGCCAGAAGTCCGGTGAACGAAAACGGACAGTCCCCGCTTCCGACGCGAGCTGCTCTGAGTACGTAGCCGTCAGATGAATGTCGACGCGCAGGCGAAAAACGGCGGGTTTGCCGAGGAAATCTTTCACAGCGTCCTGAGCACTGTAGTTAATGGTCCTGCCGGCGTGCTCAACGACCTGGGCGTAGGGCGTAAGAATGCTGACAGCGGCGACATGCGGCCCCGTCTTGGGCGGAGGCAGCTTGTGAACGTACTGCTCAAAAAACTCGGCAGTCTTGCTATCAACGCGGGTTCCGAGGAAATAGGCTTCGCGGATCGCGGTCGGAGAGAGCGGGAATTCGTGCCCCAATGCCGGCAGCGCGATCGCCAACGCCAGAAAGGAAGCGGAGAGTCCAAGTCTTTTGTTTATTGTCATTGTGGCCTCGGCACCGCCATTGGTTTCGATGCAATTACGAGCAAAAAGGGATGCGAATTGGGATCTGCAGATCCAAAAATACACCCGGGGGAGGGCGGAGAGCACGTCGGTCAGCGTCCGCCGGTGCGCAACGCAGGCAACATGAACTTTGGCGTGACTTCCTTGCGTTGCGACCAGTCGTGATACACGTGGCATTCGTAGCAGCGTGATTCGGCGCGTTCCGGCCCCGGCGCGTGGCAGGTCTGACAGGTGGCGATTCCGGGCAACAAAATGTCGCTCGTCTGGGTGCTCATGGTCGCTTGCGCATGACAGCTCGTGCAGGAAAACCCGCGATGCGCGTCGTGGTCAAACCTCGCGTGCGACATCCATCGCGCCGTGATGTTGGAATCGGCGACTTTTGGCGGCGCTTCGCCCCGCGCAGAAAGCGTGTGGCACTGCTTGCAGGTTTTTCGCCAGAGAAGTTCTTCGGCTTCGGCGGTGCGTTCGGAAACCCACTGTGCCGGCGTCAGGACGCGTACATCGGGTGGGATGGGCTTGCCGGTGAGGTTGCGCCCAGGGTCGCGCACGACGCGGACTTCCGCCGGGTGCGCCGCGATGTATTCCTGGAATTTTTTTATGACAAACGCATGCACGATTTCGGGTTTGTCGTGCGGAACGCCTTCGGTGAAGCGCTTGTCGAATTCGAGAAGATGGCACGACGCGCACGACGTCGCGAATTTCGGCGGCGCCATCAGAGCGCGGTCAGAAAACGGTGCATGCAGACCCGGGCCGGGGTCGGGAGAAGAATTCGCGTTCGCCTCGACGTAGCGCGAATCCTGGAAATGCCACTCGACCTTCACCGCGGACGGCCGGTGGCAATCAGAGCACTCGAGTTGCACGATCGGGCCGTTTGGCCCGCGGCGGATAGGTTTCATGTGAGCTGAATGATTCAGTGCGATCGTTCCCTGGTCGCGCTGGCCTTCGCGTACGGCTCGGAACTGTGGGTGACCGTTCTCGAAGCTGCGAATGTGTGCTTCGAAGTGCACGGGCCCGCCGCTTGTTTTCAGATCACCATGGCATTCCGTGCAGGATTGATTGCTCGTCGCGATGAGGTTGATGCGCCCGCGGTGCTCGGTGTGGCAGGTAGCGCATTCCGGGGTGAACGGCTGGCTCGCGTGATGAACCGGCCCGTCGTGACATGCAAGGCACGATTCATTCGCCGCTTTTCTGGAGAATTGTCCGGCCTTTTCCACGTGGCACGTGGCGCATTCCCGTTCAATCACAGCGTGCGCCGCCGACATGCGGCCGCTGGAATAGACGCGCGGGTCGTTTGCAAATCCATGCCAAGCGATCCAGATGATGGCGAGAACCGGCAGGCCAAGCGACAGCCAGAGCCGCGCGCGCTTCATCGGCGTCGCGCGCTTGAAATAGTTTAGGTCAATGCGCTGCGCCAGCTTTTTGGTTGTGCGTGTCCGCGCCAAGGGTCAGTGCCTCAATAGCGAAGCGCCATCACGGCGTGCACCACGCCGAGAACGATGAGCGCCAGCGACAACGGAATGTGCACGAGGAGCCAGCCGTGCAGCAAGTGGTGCAGCCGCTTCTGCCGCTCAAGCTGTCGCGCCTCGTCACAGATCTCCTGCAAGTCGTCGAGCGCGGAATGCGCCGCGGGCGGCAGCAGAGTCTTCAGATACGAAAATGCGTTGCGCGCCTGGTCGGGATTTGCGAGACGAAATCCGCGGTGAGTGGGTTTGGCGAGAAACGGCCGCATCTCGGACAAATAAAAGCGCCGCAGCGGGGCGCTTTCGTCCTCGGTCAGCATAGGGACGGCAATCGCGGCGGCGCCGCCGGCCATGGCCATCTGGCGCATCGCCGTAAATCCACCGGCGCGCTCGGCGTGCGTCTCTTCCTCCGCGATCAGGCCCAGGGGGCCGCAGACCGCTTCGATGCTGCGATCGGCTTCTTCGCACAACTGTTCCTGCACATTGGAAATTTCGTCGTAAATGGTTTCGAGCGGAACCGTCGCGGTCATTCGCTGGGGAAGATAATGTTGCAGCGCCGCACCAAAGACGCCGCTCACGACGGTAACGATCAGCATCCACACCAGCACGCGCGTCAGCGTTCCACCGAAATGAAAGCCGGCGTGAAAGAGAATCATCGGAAGGCTCAGCAGGCCGAGCCAGAGATGCCCGCGCATCCAGGCCTGCGCGCGGCCGATGCGCCAGACCGGCACTTTTTTCCGCGCGCCGAGCAGCGAAGCGAAAATCATGAAGGCGAAGCCAATGATTCCGAAAATCAGTCCGATCGCGCTGCCGCCGCGGGGACCCTGCGGCGCGCTCAGCGTATACAGGGAGTACACGACGGCCGAGGCTGCAAGAATGCCCGCCGAAGCGATCAGCCAGCCGCGATGTGTTCGATCAATGCGCACGCTATTTTCCTGGCGACTGCCCGAGGATATCGGCAAAAAATGTTTTCGGATCCACGCGATGCGCCGCGTCATGCGGGCAGGCATACACGCAGC
>JBGOWC010000136.1:0-5907 GCA_041478415.1 Terriglobia bacterium | reverse complement strand
TCTGCCGGCGGCGTTTTTTGAACGCGGTGGAGCGACGATGGTCCGTGACGGCGACACGCTGACCTGCCTGCGGTCCGTCTTGATGAAGCCGGAACATCTCGACTGGCTCGACCGCATCTGGGAGCGGCTCTCCGCAGCCGCGGATGAAGTCTGACCCGCCAGCGCAGGCCACCCAGCCCTTCCCAACCGGGACACATCGGACGAATTGGTTTGGGCCGAAACAACCAACTCCGTTACAATAGACTCTTGGTTACAGGGCTCCCAGAGCTTCCAGAACCGCGTAATCCGCAGGCGGCCGGGGTGACCGGCGGCGGGAAGACTTTGACAGGGAAGGGTTTGCAAATTGTATGGCTGAGGGAATGAAGACGCTATTTCTGAACCCGCCGAGCTTTGAAAAGTTCGACGGAGGGGCGAGTTCGCGGTGGCCCGCGACGCGCGAGATTGAATCCTACTGGTATCCGGTCTGGCTGACCTACCCCGCCGGGATGCTCGAGGGCAGCCGCCTCCTGGATGCTTCCCCGCACGGAATCAACTGGCAGCAGACCATTGAGATCACGAAGGAGTACGACTTCCTCGTACTGTTCACGTCAACGGTCGGTTTCGGAAGCGACGTCAAGCTGATCCGCAAGATGAAGGAAGCCAAGCCGGATCTGAAGATCGCGTTCGTCGGGCCGCACGGACACATCAAGCCGGAAGCAACGCTGCAGGCGAGCGAAGACATTGATTTCGTCACCCACGGCGAATTCGACCATTCGGTGGTGGAATACGCGCAGGGCAAGCCGCTCAGCGAAATCCTCGGCGTAAGCTACCGCAAAGACGGAAAAATCGTTCATAACGCGGCGCGGCCGCAACTGCACACGGCGGAGCTAGACGCGCTGCCGTTTGCTTCGGACATTTACAAGCGCGACCTGCAGATCGAGCGGTACAACGTTCCGTTCCTCCTGAACCCGTTCATTTCGTTTTATACAACGCGCGGATGCCCGGCGTTGTGCACCTTCTGCATGTGGCCGCAGACGATTTCCGGCCACGCGTGGCGCGTCCGTTCGACGGACAACGTCGCGCGGGAAGTGAAGCAGGCGCTCGAATCCTTCCCGCAGATGAAAGAAATCTTCTTCGACGACGATACGTTCAACATTCGCAAAGACCGCGTCGTGGAACTCAGCGCGAAATTCAAGCCGCTGAAGTTTCAATGGTCTTCGACGGCGCGCGTGCACAGCGACTACGAGACGGTTAAAGCGATGGCCGATGGCGGCGCGCGGCTGTTTATCGTGGGACTCGAGTCCGGCAGCGACCAGATCCTGAAAAACATTAAGAAGGGCGCCACGACCGAGATGGGGCGCAAATTCGTGAAGAACTGCAAGAAGGTGGGGATCAAGGTCCACGGAGACTTCATCATCGGATTGCCCGGCGAGACGAAGGAAACGATCAACAACACGATCGAGTTTGCCAAGGAACTCGACTGCGAAACGATTCAGGTCTCTCTCGCCCATGCCATGCCTGGCACCGAACTCCACGATCAAATGTCGAAAGAAGGTTTCCTGCGCGTCGAGGCGCTTGCGGATTCCGGCGGGCACCAGCTCCCGCATATCGAATTCCCGCACCTCTCGCAGCGCGAGATGATGGCCGGCGTGAACCGTTTTTACGACGAATACTACTTCCGCCCGAGGGTCGCCTGGCGCATCGTGCGCGAAGCGCTCTGGGACAGCCACGAGCGGAAGCGTCTGTATCATGAGGCAACGTCCTTCCTGAAGCTGCGCGCCGAACGCCTAAAGTGGGCGGCGCAACAGGCCGAATCGAAAAAGTTGGTCGTCCCTGTTCCCGGAACGACGGCCTCCGCAAACGACTAATCCTTCACAGATGGGACACGAGCGCAGGCTCCGAATCAAGACGCTGGTGATGGTCTTCGCAATGGTGGTGTGCGCCACCGTCGGGGACCTCATGCTCAAGCGCGGAATGGCGGGAATTGGCGCGGTGCAACTCACGCCCGCGGGAATTACGGAAGCGTTTCGGATGACGGTAACGAATCCGACGATCTGGCTAGGGATACTGTTCCTGCTGGGATTCATGACGACGTATATGACGGTGCTGTCCTGGGCGGACTACAGCTACGTGATGCCGGCGGGGGCGTTCGGGTATGCCGTGGTGACGTTTCTCGGCGTGACGGTGCTTGGTGAGACGGTAACGCTGCGGCGATGGGCCGGAGTGGCGATGATCTGCATCGGCGTATTGCTGGTGACGCAGACGAAGCCCCGGACGACGAACGAGGCGCGGCCCACGGAGGCAACACCGTAATGCGCGTCGCGGTGATGCTGGCCGTGCTCATCCTTTCCGGAGCAATCGGCGAAATTGCGATTACCTATGGGATGAAAGCAGTGGGCGAGCCAGCGCGGCTGCGTCCGAAACCGATCCTGGAGTTTCTGTGGCGCGCCGTGCGGAACGGCTGGTTCTGGACGGGCGCGCCGTTGATGGCCGTAGCGTTCTCTTCGCTTCTGGTGCTGCTGTCGTGGAAGCCCATCAGTTTTGTGATCCCAGCATCCGCGCTGAGCTATGTGGTGGGAACGCTCGGTGCGAAATACGTGCTGGGAGAAGACATCACCGGAAAGCGCTGGGCCGGTGTGCTGCTGGTATGCGCGGGTGTCGCGCTTGTCGCGGTGGGGTAGTTGGCCGGCGAGGTCCTTCCAATAATACCAATCGTTAGATGGTTGAAATGGGACAAAGGGAAATCCTGGAACAGGTGAGTGTGGGAGAAGGCACGGCCGGCCGGGCGAGGTCGCACGGGATGGGTCCGCGCTTTGCCGTGCTCGTCCTCCTGGCCGTTTCCACCGCGATTTACATCGGCAATGCGAGCCGCCCGGCTTTGCTGGACGATGCCGATGCGGAACATGCGCTGGTCTCGCGCGAGATGCTGCAGCGAGGCGACTGGGTGGTGATGTATCTGAACGGCATCCGGTATTTGATGAAGGCTCCGCTGCACTACTGGATCGTCGCGGTCAGTTATCTCGCGCTGGGGCAGAACGAATTTGCGACACGGCTTCCCGTGGCGCTGGCGGTCGTGGGGCTTTCGCTCCTGATCTACGTCTTCGGGCGCCGTTTCTTCGGCGCTCGCGCGGGTTTGTACAGCGGTCTCGCGATGTGCACGTGCGTCGGGGTATTCCTATTCACCCGCATCATGATTCCCGAGGCGATCTATGCGCTGGAGTTTACGGCGATTTTCTATCTGTTTCTGCGCGGCTGGACCGGAACACTCCCGCCGCGCGCCGCGTACTGGAGTGCGGCGGCCCTCACCGGGCTGGCGATGCTCACGCGCGGGCTCGTCGGCGTCATTTTTCCGGTGGCGATTCTGGGGCTGTTCGTCCTTTTGACGCGCGACTGGCACCGCTGGCGCGAGTTGCGGCTGTTTTCGAGCAGCGCGATCTTCCTGGCGATCGCCGCGCCCTGGCACGTCCTGGCGGAGCTGCGCGCGCCGGGATTTTTCTGGTCGTACTTCATCAACGAGCACGTCAAGCGTGCGCTGGGAACGCGCTATCCCGCGGATTATGAAGCGACACCGCTGTTCATCTGGCTTGCAGCGCATCTTGTGTGGCTTTTTCCGTGGAGCGTGTTTCTTCCCGCCGTGAGAGCGAAGCTGCCGCATCCGCGCGAGTGGAATCATCTGCCTGTTGCGGCGCAGGCGCGACTGCTGCTGTTTCTCTGGGCAGGTTTCATTCTGCTGTTCTTTTCGCTAACGTTTGGTTCGCGGCTGGAGTACTACGCCTTTGGCGCATGGCCGGCGCTGGCGCTGCTGCTCGGGACGAGCCTGGCGGAGGCCGAGGAAGAAAACCGGCGCTGGGTGGGCGTTGCGCAAGCGGGACTCGCGGTGGCCGGGGTCATCGTTGCCGGTGTGCTGGGTGCGATGTTGTGGATCTCCGCGGGAGTGAGGGTCAGCGGAGACATCTCTTCCTTCTTGCAGCCGCAATCGGATGACTCCTACCGCCTGGCGATGGGTCATTTGTTCGACCTCACACCGCGGGCGTTTGCGGTGCTGCGCGTTCCTTCGGCGCTGGCTGGGTGCGCGGTTCTGATCGGGTTCCCCGCGGCATGGTGGCTGCGCCGGCGGAGGCGGCCGCTCGGAGCGACGCTCGTGACCGGGGTTACGATGGCGGTGTTCTTCTTCGCCGCCAATATCGCCTACGGAATTTTCGGGCCGTATATGTCTTCGCGGACGCTGGTGGCTTCCGTCGCGCCGTTTCTGAGGCCGGAAGATCCAGTCGTGCTGTACGGAAAGATCGAGGCCGGATCAAGCATCGCGTATTACGCGCACCGGCGCTTGCTGCTCTGGAACGGGCGCTATAACAATACGCTGGAGCCGGGGTCGTACTATCCGGATGCGCCGGCGATTTTCCTTACGGATGCGGATTTTCCTGGTTTGTGGCGCAGCGAACAGAGAGTGTTTCTCTTCGTTCCGGCGGAACGAAGTGAAGCAGCGCTGAAGCGGCTGCCGCGGGAGACGACGTATCTGCTGGCGACGAGCGGCGGCAAGGCGGTGTACGTCAACCACCGGATTCAGCCGGAGCTGAAGAGTCTCGAAGAGAGCGACCCGGCGGCGACTAGCTCTTTTTTCCGTTTCGTGCAGCCGGGTGATGATATGAAGCGATGATGGTCGGCGAAAGCGCGGAATAGCCGCGCGTGATTGTCCGTTTGTAGAACAAGTAAGGGAAATAGCCGAACATTTGGCAGTCGCCGAGCAACAGCCGAATATCATTGTAGGAAAAGTATTGACGGTGGTCTTCGCTCTGAACCGCGGCAGGACCGAAGCCCAGGGCGCCGAACATCCGGTAAAACCAGAATTCGCTGTTCGGAGTCGAGAGAAGAAGATTTCCGCCGGGCTTGAGCACGCGCTCGACCTCGGCGAGAGTACGCGAAGGATCGTTCAAATGTTCGATCACTTCCGTAAACCAGACGAGATCAAACGATTGGTCGGCGAAGGGCAAGGGCTCGTTGGCATCCACGCGCTGCACGGAAGCATTCAGCGGCTGGAGGTCCACGGAAGTGACGTCATATCCCAGTGCGGCTAGTTTTTTTGACCAGAACTGGTCGCGGGCGCCCAAGTCGAGCGCGCGCTTTCCGCGGCCGTCCCCGGCAAGTTCGAGGAGAATGAGCTTGCCCTTGGTGGTGTGGCGCACTTCGTACTGGCCAAAATCGATGGGGATGGCCTTGAAGAGCTCGATTGCCTTTCGGATCAAAAGTTTCTCCCGCAGGAAATTTTACATGAGAGCCGCCGGATGCGGCGAACAAAATCCGGCCGTGGCAATTCGTGGTCCGGAATGGGCGCGCATTCCGGGCAAGAGTATGATGGAGAGGCTGAAAAACAAAAAAGGATGAACGGGCCGGCATGATTCACGCGCACGCATGGTGGCGCGCAACAATCCTGATCGCAGCGGCGGCGCCGCTCGCTTACTACGCGGCGGCGGCGATTGCGGCGTTGCGCTTTTTTTGGCGCGTTCGCGGGGGAAAACTTCCGAATTTCGCGCCTCCCGTGAGCGTGTTAAAACCCGTCCGCGGCGTCGATTTCGGCTCGTATGAGAATTTCGCGAGCTTCTGCCGCCAGGACTATCCCGACTTCGAGATTCTTTTCGCGGTGAACGATCCGGCCGATCCCGCCGTCGAAGTCATCGGCCGCGTAATCGCCGAATTTCCCCAAAAGCGAATTCAATTGTTTGTGGGATCGGAGCCGATCGGCGCAAGTCCCAAGATGAACAAACTCTGCCGCCTGGCGCGCGAGGCGCGGCACGAGATAGTCGTCCTGAGTGACGGGGACGTGCGGGTTGGGCCGAATTATCTCCGCGAAGTGGTTGCGCCCTTCGCGGACAAGAAGACCGGCGTCGTCACGTGCTTCTATCGCGGCATCGCCGAACGAAATCTGGGCGC
>JBGOWC010000152.1:0-5675 GCA_041478415.1 Terriglobia bacterium | reverse complement strand
CGGAAATATTCGGCGACGGTGAGGCCGGTGAGGCCCACGCGAAGGCGCGAGCCGGGCGGTTCCGTCATCTGGCCGTAGATGAGTGCGCAGCGGGATTTTTCCGAATTGCCCGGGACGATGACGCCCGATTCGGACATTTCGATCCACAGGTCGTTGCCTTCGCGGGTGCGCTCGCCCACGCCGGAGAAGACGGAGACGCCGCCGTGCTTCATGGCCACGTTGTGAATGAGCTCCATGATAATCACGGTCTTGCCAACGCCGGCGCCGCCGAAAAGGCCGATCTTGCCGCCCTTGACGTAGGGCTCGATGAGGTCCACGACCTTGATGCCGGTCTCGAACATTTCGAGAGTGGTGGATTGATCTTCGAGAAGAGGCGCGGGCCGATGAATCGGATAGTGCGTGTCGCTGATGATGGGGCCGAGCTGGTCCACGGGCTTGCCGAGAACGTTCATCACGCGGCCGAGCGTGCAGCGGCCCACCGGAACGGTGATGGGCTTGCCCGTGTTGTAGGCCTTCATGCCGCGGACCATGCCCTCGGTTGGCTCCATGGCCACGGCGCGGACGCGGCCTTCGCCGAGGTGCTGCTGGACTTCGACAGTGACGTCGAGAGGCGCGGGTATATTGAAGCCTTCGCTGGTGATGCGGACGGCGTCAAAGATGGCGGGCAATTTGTCGGCCTCGAACTGGATGTCGAGAACCGGTCCGATGATTTGGACGACGTGTCCTATGCTTGCGTACTTCTCGGCCATGATCGCTCCTAAGCGGAGTAAGCTGCGCCGCTCACAATTTCAATAATTTCTTTCGTAATCGCCGCCTGGCGGACCTTGTTCATGTACAGGGTGAGCGCTTCGATGACGTCGCCGGCGTTTTTCGTGGCGGACTCCATCGCGGTCATGCGCGCGGCGTGCTCGGCGGCGGAAGATTCAAGCATGGCGCGCAACACCTGCGTTTCGACGTAGCGCGGAAGCAGCTTGTCGAGCAATTGCGCTTCGGGCTGCTCGTAGATGTAGTCCACCTGAACGTCCGTCTGCCCGGCAGCGTCTTGCCCCTCGATCGCTTCCAAGGGCAGCAATTTTTCGACCTTAAGGTTGGGCGTCAGGACGGTCTTGAACTCGCTGAAGACGAGATAGACCGCGTCAATTTCTTCCTTGGCGTAGAGTGCGGCGACAAGGGAAGCGATTTCGCGCGCGGTGGAAAAATTTACGCGAGCAAGAACGTTCACGTACTCGGCGACAAACTCGAAGCCGTGTTTCCTGAGTGCGTCACGGCCCTTCTTGCCGACCGGAAGGGCGAACAATTTCTTGCCGGTGTTCGCACGGAAGAAATCACTGGCCTTGCGAAGAATGTTGGCGTTGAAGGCGCCGGCAAGGCCGCGTTCCCCGGTAAGAACGATAGCCAGAATTTTCTGTTCGGGGCGGCAGGCGAGGAGCGCATGGTGCGGCTCTTCGATGCGCGCCATGGTTGAGCGCAGCACGCGGGCCAGTTCCTGCGCATAAGGACGTGCGGCGAGGGCGGCCTCCTGCGCGCGCCGCAAACGGGCCGCGGCGACGAACTTCATCGCGCGGGTGATCTGCTGGGTGTTTTTCACCGTGCGGATGCGGCGCCGGAAATCGAGAAGTGTGGGCATCGTGATTCGTTAGCCAGCCTGACCTAATTCGCTGCGGCGGCGGAAGCGGCGAAACGCTCCTTGAAGGCGTCAATGGCTTTCTGGATCTCCGCGCGAATGGCATCGTCGAGGGCCTTCTTCTCCGCGATGCTCTTGAGAACGCCCGGATAGTTCGTTTCGACGAATTGCAGGAACTCGCGCTCGAAGCGGCGGCATTCGGCGACTGGGACGCTGTCCATCGCGCCGCTGGTGCCGGCGAAAATCATCAGCACCTGCATCTCGACGGAGAGGGGCGCGTACTGATCCTGCTTGAGAATTTCCGTAAGGCGCTGGCCGCGGGCGAGCTGGGCCTGGGTGATCTTGTCGAGCTGATCGGCGCCGAACTGCGCGAAGGCGGCAAGCTCGCGGTACTGCGCCATGTCGAGACGCAACGAGCCGGCCACCTGGCGCATGGCCTTGATCTGTGCGTTGCCACCGACGCGGCTCACCGAAATGCCGACGTTGATGGCCGGGCGGATGCCGCCGTTGAAGAGGTCGGCTTCGAGATAGATCTGACCGTCGGTGATGGAGATAACGTTCGTCGGGATGTAGGCGGAAACGTCCCCGGCTTGCGTTTCGATCACCGGCAACGAAGTGAGCGAGCCGCCGCCGAGTTTGTCGTTGAGCTTCGCGGCGCGCTCGAGCAACCGCGAGTGAAGATAAAAGACGTCGCCGGGAAAGGCTTCGCGTCCCGGCGGACGGCGGAGCAGCAGCGAAATCTCGCGGTAGGCCTGGGCATGCTTGGAAAGATCGTCGTAGAACGTGACGGCGTGGCGCTTCGAGTCGCGGAAGTATTCGCCCATGGCGCAGGCGGCGTACGGGGCGATGTACTGGAGCGAAGCCGGCTCGGCGGCGGAGGACGCCACGACGATGGTGTAATCCATCGCGCCGGCGTCGGTGAGAGTCTTCACGACCTGCGCAATGGTCGAGCGCTTCTGCCCGATCGCGCAGTAGATGCAAATCATGTCACCGCCCTTCTGGTTGATGATGGTGTCCAGAATGACGGCGGTCTTGCCCGTCTGGCGGTCGCCGATGATCAGCTCGCGCTGGCCGCGGCCGATAGGGATCATCGAGTCGATGGCTTTGATGCCCGTTTGCAGAGGCTCGCGCACGGGCTGGCGATCGAGCACGCCGGGAGCGATCCGCTCGAGCGGGATGCGCTGGGTGGCGGAGATGGGTCCCTTGTCGTCAAGGGGCTCGCCGAGCGGATTGACGACGCGGCCAACGAGCGCATCTCCTACCGGGGTGGACATGATCGTGTTGGTGCGCTTGACGATGTCGCCTTCCTTGATGGCGGCGTGTTCACCGAAAAGCACGGCGCCGACTTCGTCTTCCTCCAAGTTGAGCGCGATGCCGGAAACGTTGTGCGGAAAAGAGAGCATCTCGCCGGCCATCACCTTTTCGAGGCCGTGGATGCGCGCGATGCCGTCGCCGACGCTGATGACCGAGCCGACTTCGTCCACGCTGACGGTCTGCTCGTAGTTTTCAATCTGCTCGCGCAGAATCTTGGTGATCTCGTCTGCCTTGATGTTCGCCATACGTGCTCCTGAAACCTATTCGGCCGCGAGGCGCGCGCGCAATTCGTTCAAGCGGTTGCGCAGCGAGCCATCATAAATCGTTGAGCCAATCCGGACGACCGCGCCGCCGAGCAGCGTTGGATCGAGAGAATAGCGCGCTTCGACTTTTTTGCCGGTGAGGCGCTCGAGCGATTGCGCAAGGCCGGCCTTCTGCGGCGCCGTCAGCTCGACGGCGGAGGCCACCTCCGCCTGCGCGATTCCTTGCCGCTGCCGAAGGACTTCCTGGAACGCGGAAAAAATCTCCGGCAGGATATGTATGCGATGGTTGTCCGCCAGGACAAAGAGAAAATTGCGGAGAATCTTGCTCGCGCCCAGGCGGGCGACAAGTTTTTCGATCACGCCATGTTTGGCTGCCTGGGTTACCGCCGGGCTGGAGAGAAAATTGCGCAGGTCGGCGGACTCCGCGTAGAGCGCGGCAAATTCGCCTAGCTGCTTTCCGAGCGGCGCGGCCGCGCCCTGCGCAATGGCGATATCGGCGAGGACGTTTGCGTATTGGAGAGAGGCGGATTTCAATTGGGCCTCTCCTCAAGGCTCTGCACAAAGGCGCTGACGAGCGATTCCTGCGCCTGCGGCGTGAGCTGCTTTGCCAGAAGCGATTCGGCGCCATCCACGGCGAGCTGCGCGGCCAGCGCTTTCAACTCCAGCCGCGCGGCGCGCTCGGCGGCCTCGATCTCGGCCTGGGCAGCCTGCGAGATTTTCTCCGCTTCCTTCTGCGTTGCGGAACGAATGCGGCCGCTCTCCGACGCGGCTTCGCGTCCAGCGGCAGCGCGAAGCTCGGCCACTTCCTGCTGGAGATTCGCGAGGCGTGTTTCGGCGTCGCGCAATTGACGGTCGGCTTCGGTTTTTGTGGCAGTGGCCTGCGTGATCGCGGAAGAGATGGCGTCGGCACGGCCGCGGAAGAACGACGGTCCATATCTTCGCGCCAAATAGACGATTCCGCCCGCGACAATCGCAAAGTTGATCCACTTAAAGGCTGTGCCGATCGGCTGCTCAGCCGGATTGGGAGTTTCCTCGGCTGCGTGCGCGGTCAGCGCACCACCCAGGACCATCACCGAAAGGATGAAGAAAAGAAAAAGCCGCCGAGTCCGGGCCGTCGTCGCTGAGGTCATCGGGCCTCGCTCACGGGGCTGGCCGGGGGCCTCGGCCGGGTTCCAAGGACGCGGCGGGCGATCGCAGCGGCAAGCTGGTCGCTGGCGGCTTCGACATCGCGGCGGGCGGAGGCGAACTCGCCCGCGACGCGCTGCTTCGCGACACGAATTTCTTCGGCGGCGAGATTGCGCGAAGCTTTGATCAGCGCGTTGCGCTCGTCGAGGAGCTTGCGGCGGGCTACGTCCTGCTCGGCATAGACTTCGCCGCGCGCCTGCTTGAGCGCGGCTTGGTACTGCCTGATCTTTTCCGCGGCGGCGGCCTGCGCGGTGTCGGCGTCCTTCTGTGCGCCCTTGGTGCGCGCATCGCGCTCCGCCATGACGCGGAGCAGCGGCTTGAAAAAAACCGAGCGGAGAATGAGATAGAAAAGGAAAACGATCAGGACTGTGGGCACAGCCTGCAGGAACAGTTCGCCGAGCTGGTGAGCAATTTGCTGCATTAGATTGTCGCGCCTGATCCTGGGACGGCAGCCGCGCCGTGCCCCGACCTGGTACAGGGCCTACTGCGGGCCTGAAGTCGCTCAGACGAAACTCAGATTTATAACATTCAGCGGGTTTTCCGTCAACGCGACCCAAATCTCGGTGGTGTCCTAATTTGACTTTCTTATCGGGTGATTGCGGCATTGAGCGTGCTCCTAATCCACTCTGATACGGTCTGATTGCGGGCCTTGGCGGCAGCAGCTACGGCCCTTAGATCGTCAACGGTGAAGCGCACGGGCACGATTCGGCCCTTAGCCTTACCCTTCGGGAGCCTCGGGCGCCCGACCTTCCTAGCTTTCTTCTGTTGGCTCAAGGCTTCTAAACTCCTGAACGATTGCCGCCCTGACTGCCGCTGCCGCCGACGTGACGGGTTCAATATGTAAGACCGTGACATGGCGGCGCGGCTTCTTCGGGTCATCCGTATTGTGTGCCCACGCGTAGACCTTCGGCGCTTTCGGATGGCCGCGAATCTCAAATACTTCTACAATGCCATCCCAAACCGTCTTTCCATAAAACGTCTCTTTCACGGGCACGCTTTCAACGTGCTTCGACTCGACGCCATGCAAACGGCGGATCGCGTCTTGCAATTCCGCAATGTAATTGGACGGCATGGTTTCTAGGGTTTAGGTTGGTCAAACTCCAAAAGTATTTTGAAACCGGCCCTTTGAATCATCGGGTCTCGAAGTTTCTTGAGCGAGGTCAGGAAAAACCTGAATGTCGAACCGCTAGTTGTTTGGTACTCCGCTGGAACATCCCAACTCCATGCGTGCCCTCGCGGACATTTGGCGGGCGGCTCGTCGGCATGCTCTGCCGTAAGAATAATCCTTG
>JBGOWC010000181.1:0-4918 GCA_041478415.1 Terriglobia bacterium | reverse complement strand
CTCCGACAAACGCCTCAAGAAAACACTGGGATGGATCAGCCTGACCGCGCTGGGTATCGGCGCAATCATCGGCACAGGCATTTTCGTCCTGACGGGCACGGCGGCCGCCGGCGAGGAAGTGATGTACCCCTCGATCTTGAAGGCGCCGCTCCTGGACGTGCTCCTGCATGGCACACACGCGGCGGGGATCTCCGGCCGGCCGGGCGCGGGCCCCGCGATCGCGCTCTCGTTTTTTCTGGTCGCTGTCGTGTGCGGGTTTGCGGGATTGTGCTATGCGGAGCTGGCGTCCATGATCCCGATCGCCGGGAGCGCGTACACGTATACGTACGCGACGCTCGGCGAGCTGGTGGCGTGGATCATCGGCTGGGACCTGATCCTCGAGTATGCGGTATCGAACATGGCCGTGGCGGTGGGCTTCTCCGCGTACATTGACAGCCTCCTGCAGTCGTTCGGGATTCACTTGCCGGTCGCGCTCAGCACGCCGGCTTACACGCCGTCCACCGGGTGGGCGTTCCACTTCAATATTCTCGGATTTCTGATCGTGATGCTCCTGACGATGCTGCTCGTTCGCGGAATCCGCGAATCGGCGGGCGCGAACACCGTAATGGTGGCGATCAAGCTGGTCGTCATCGTCATCTTCATCATCTTCGCGTCAAAATACATCAAGCCGGAAAACTGGCACCCTTTCATGCCCAATGGCTGGCAAGGCGTCCTGACGGGCGGCGCAATCGTTTTCTTCAGCTACATCGGGTTCGACTCGGTTTCGACCGCCGCCGAGGAGTGCAAGAATCCGAAGCGCGACCTCCCGATTGGAATTCTCATCTCCCTGTTTGTGTGCGCCGCGCTGTACGTCGGCGTTGCCGTCGTCCTGACCGGGATCCAGCATTATTCGGTTTTCAAAGGCGATGCCGCTCCCGTGGCCACCGCGCTGCACAACATCGGACTCGGCAAACTCCAGCGATGGGTCACCATGGGCGCGCTGATGGGAATGATTTCCTCGCTGCTTGTCTACCAGCTCGGCCAGGCGCGCATCTGGTTCGCGATGTCGCGCGATGGATTGTTGCCGTGGTTTTCCGCGATTCACCCGAAGTTCCGGACGCCGCACGTGGCCACGTGGGTTGCGGGCTTTTTCGTCGCCATCCCCGCGGGGATTTTCGACATCGGAACCTTTGCCGACCTCTCGAACATCGGCACACTTTTCGCGTTCGGGCTAGTTTCCGTGGCGGTGCTGGTGCTCCGGAAGACGCAAGCGGACCGGCCGCGCGGGTTCCGCGTCCCGTTTGTTCCGTTTCTCCCGATCCTTGCCATCGCGACGTGCGTTATCCTTATGGCGAGCCTGACGGTGGAAAACTGGATACGGTTTTTTGTTTGGCTCCTGATAGGCCTGGTCGTGTATTTCTTGTACAGCCGGAAGCACAGCACGCTCAATGCGCCGGCCGCAAGATAAGGAGAGGCAGGATGTCCCGGTCTTCGCTCGAGGCGGCACGTAGAACCATCGTGGCGATAGGAGCTGCGGTCGCGATCGGCGTTCTTTTACCCTCTTCGGCGCTTGCGTGGGGAGAGAACAGCCACAAGCTGATCGTCAACAAGGCGCTGGAAACCCTCCCGTCGGAACTTCGCCCGTTTTTTGAAACGAATCGCGGATTCCTTCTTCAGCACATCATCGATCCGCTCGAAGCCGCTTCCAAAGTCCCCGCCGAGCGCAAGAACCGCTACCTGTTTCTTGACCGCTACGGCCGCTTCCCGTACGAAAATCTGCCGCGCAACTACGCGGCGGCGGTGAAGAAATTCACCAAGCCCAAGCTTGAAGCCAACGGTCTTCTTCCCTGGCAGGTCGGCGTGTACAGCGAGAGACTCACGAATGCGATGAAGGCCGGGAAGTGGGACGAAGCGCGGCTGGCGGCGGCGCTGCTCGCGAGCTACGTAGCCGAGTCGCACGACCCCTTCAACACAACCGAGAATCATGACGGCCAGTTGAGCGGACAGGCCGGCGTGAGCGAGCGCTTCGGGTCACACCTGATTGACCGCTACTCGTCTTTTTTTCCAATGCGGCCGAATGACGCCCTGTACGTCACCGACCCAACCGATCATGCTTTCGAAGCCTGCCTCAGCGCGCATAGCTGGCTCGAAACAATTCTTCTCGCAGACCGAAACGCGCGGAGCGGCCTCAACGCCTATACCGACGAATACTACGACCGCTTCTATAACCAGGCAGCGGCTATTCTGATTCGGCAGCTCTCAGACGCCGCCACCGATGTCGGCTCGTACTGGCTGACGGCGTGGGTGAACGCCGGCAAGCCGCAGCCGCCTCAGCGTTAGATTCCCGGAACATGGGCCACTCGTCTCTCTCGGCTCGCTTCCTCTCTCTCCCCAAGGCGGAGCTGCATCTCCACCTCGAAGGCTCGATCGAGCCGGCAACGGTCTGCGCGCTCGCTGCGCGACATCGTGAGAAAGTTTCGGAGGAGGATGCGCGCCACCACTATGACTACGCCAATTTTGGGGAATTCATCGAAGCGTTCAAGTGGGTCACGTCGTTCCTGCGCACTCCGGAAGACTACGCGCTCATTGCCCGGGAGCTCGCGGCACGGCTCCCGGAGCAAAACGTTGTCTATGCGGAGGTGACGCTGTCCGTTGGCATCATGCTGCTTCGCAATCAGGCGCCCGAAGCAAATTTCGAAGCGATTTGCCAGGCCGCGGAGGAGATTCGCGCGGAGGGCCTGCAACTGCAATGGGTATTCGATGCGGTGCGGCAATTCGGTCCGCAGGCGGCCATGCGCGTGGCGCGCGTTGCCGCGAAATACAAGCGGGAAGGCGCGGTCGCGTTCGGCATTGGTGGGGACGAGCTTTCCGTCCCCGCTTCGGATTTCCGAGCCGTGTATGACTTTGTTGCGGAGCAGGGCCTGCACCGGCTCATCCACGCGGGAGAGATTGGCGGGCCCGAGCAGGTGCGTGAGGTGATCGAGCTACTGGGCGTGGAGCGGATCGGCCACGGAATCGGCTCGATGCACGATCCAGCGCTGTTGGAGCTGCTCGCCGAACGTCAAATCCCGCTCGAGGTTTGCCCCACGAGTAATCTCCGCACCGGCGCCCTGGCACGCCAGCTCGGCCGCGAGAACGTGACTCTTTCCGATCATCCGCTTCCGAAATTATTGCGGCGCGGCGTCCCCGTCGTGCTTTCCACGGATGACCCAACGATGTTCCATACCACTCTCCTCGAAGAGTATGCCCACGCATCCTCGATGGGCCTCGAAGAGAAGGGATTGACTCGGCTCTCCGCGATGAGCTTCGAGCACGCCTTTCTACCCTCGGAAACGAAACGGGCAATGGCCGCACCGTATGACGATTCCGCCGTGTAGAGGAGCAGACTTCTGCGCCTCACGGAACTCACAAAGGGTGCCGTGCACCGGCGGGCAGGCCAATTCTTCGATGCTATACTTGGACCATGAAAGCACATGTGTGGGTCATGCCGAAGCGCACGGTTCTCGATCCGCAGGGGCAAACGATTCATCACGCCCTGTCCTCGCTTGGTTTTGCTGCCGTAAAGGACGTCCGCCAGGGGAAATTCTTCGTCCTCGACCTGGATGGCTGGACCCGCGATGATGCCAACAAACATCTCGAGCGCATTTCACGGGAAGTTTTGACTAACCCGGTCATTGAAGAGTATCGATTCGAGATCTTGGATTAGGATCCCGCTGCACCCGATGCCGAACTCTTCCACCCTGGTAAAGAAAATGTTGCGGCTTCGGCCGGCGGCCGTGCCGCTGGTTCTTCTGTTCGCGCTAGCGGCCTTCTCCGGCTGCAAGGGCCACGCACACATCTCCGATTCCCGCCTTCGCCCGATTCAGGAAATCGTGGATGCGCAGCTCCCGGTTGGGACTACCCGCGCCAGAGTCGAATTGTTCCTTAGCTCGCGCGGCTACCCCTTCGAAACGGTGGGGCAGGACCGCAAGATCGTGGCGGTGCTGCGTCACATCAAGGAAGATACGCTCGAGCCGGTGACCGGTCGCGTTACGTTTGCCTTTGACGCCCGCGACAGGCTGACGACGTACGAAATTGATGCCGCGCCGGGCAGCCCCTGACCCGTTACGCCACACCCGGCGCCGGAATTCACGTCGGCAGCCGGATGTCATGTTAGTCTGCTGAAATAACTTCCAGGAGCCGTAATCCATGTGCGGGATTGTCGGGTACATTGGCCCGAAAAAAGTCGTTCCACTGATCCTCGACGGATTGAAACGCCTCGAATACCGCGGCTACGATTCGGCGGGCATCGCTGTGGTCCAGCAGAACGGCACCATGGAGATTCGCCGCGCCTCGGGAAAGCTGCGGAACCTCGAGGAGTCCATCAGCAAGTCGCCGATTGAAGGCACCTACGGCATCGGTCACACTCGCTGGGCCACGCATGGCCGTCCGACCGAAGAAAACGCGCATCCGCACCGCGACTGCACCGGGCAGATCGTCGTCGTCCACAACGGCATCATCGAGAATTACCTCGATCTCAAACATCAGCTCCAGGCCGAGGGCCACAAATTCGTCACCGAGACGGATACGGAGGTCGTGGCGCATCTCGTCGAGAAAAATATGAAGGGCGGCGGCCCGCTCGAAGATGCCGTGCGCCGTTCGCTCAAGGAACTGCGCGGCATCTACGCGCTGGTGTTTATCTCCTCCAGGGACCCGCAGAAGATTGTGGCCGCGCGGATGGGCCCGCCATCGGTCGTGGGCCTCGGCGACGGCGAATACTTCGTCGCCAGCGACATCCCAGCGCTGCTCCCGCACACGCGCGAGATTTTCTTTCTCGGGGACGGCGACATCGCAGTCCTGACGGCGAAGGGCGTGCACGTCATGGATCACGAAGGACGACCGGTCCAGCGCCCGCCGCAACACATCACCTGGGATCCCATCCAGGCGGAAAAGGGCGGCT
>JBGOWC010000046.1:0-9284 GCA_041478415.1 Terriglobia bacterium | reverse complement strand
CCTCGATGTCAGCAAAATCATGTAGATGTAAGGCTGTTCGCGTTTTCGCCGAACTTGGCGGCATACACTTGGCCCGTCGAGCCCGGGCATCATCCAGTCAAGCAGCGCCAGGCGTGGACCGTCTTCCGCGCGGAGGATGGCCGCCGCGCGCTCGCCATTTTCGGCGGATACCACTTCGTATCCCAGCCGGGTCAGCAGCGATTCCATCAGCCGCCGGGATACCATGTCGTCATCGGCGATGAGTATCTTCAACGGGAACTCCCTGGCATAGATGTTCCAGCGCAGCCTCGACGCGGCACAGTTCCCGCTCCAGTTCGGAAGTGACGGGGCCGGCCGCTTCGAGATTGTTGTTCCGCCCCAGTTCTTCGATCCGCCCGGCAAGGTCCCGGCCGGGTAGCGCTGCCAAATTCGCCAGCGTGCCCTTCAGGGTGTGCCCCGCCCGCTGGAGTTCCTCCGCGGCACCCTGCGCCAGCGCCACTCGCATGGCCTGAATCTGCTTCGGGTATTCCTCGCGGAACATCTCAAGAAGTTCCGCCAGTAAGGCGCGATCGCCGTCCAGGCGTCCAAGCAGTTCTTCCGCTGTCACCGAGACGACTTGCGAGGCTGTCCCCCGTGCGGCTGGGCCCATGGCTTCTAGCACCCTCTTCATCTCCACCTCAATCTCCTTCGCTCGAATGGGTTTGGAAATGTAGCCGTCCATTCCGGCCGCAAGACACTTCTCTTTGTCGCCCATCATGGCGTGCGCCGTCATGGCGACAATCGGGAGATGTGCTCCTGTGCCGTGTTCCCGTTTGCGGATGAGTTTCGTAGCCTCGAAACCACCCATAACCGGCATCTGCACATCCATCAGCACCAGGTCAAAGCGGTGTTGCGCGCTTCGTTCCACGGCTTCGCGCCCGTTGTCCGCCACCGCCACGGTATGCCCATTCTTTTCGAGCATGCGTACCGCGAGCGTCTGGTTTACCCGGTTGTCCTCGGACAGAAGTATCCGCAGACCGCTACGCACCTCGCTGGCTGGCTCCGGCGCCTCGACGCGCGCCGCTGCTCCGCCCGCCCGGATTGTATCGGTCACGGCTTCGCAGAGGGCGTGCATGCGGATCGGCTTGAGCAGCATCCGCTGGATTCCCAGCGCCTGCAGCTCCTCTCGATTGATCGGACATGTGGAAGAAGAGAGCAGCAGGAGGACCGGCGGCCTGGATGCGGCGGATTGCCGGAGGCGGGTCGCAAGCTGGATTCCGTCCATCTCAGGCATCTGGAAATCCAGCACGCAGACATCGAAGGGTTTTCCCTTTCGCTCAGCTTCGTGGAAAAGTTCCAGCGCTTCGCTGCCGTTTGCGGCGAGACAGACATCCATCTTCCATTGCGCGAGAACCTGCTTGAGCAGCCGCCGGTTGATGGGGGAATCGTCCACGCACAGAACTCGCTTCCCGGCCAGGCTTCCCGCGCTGGGCATGCGGGATATGGTCTTCTTTTTTCCACTCGCGCGTTCAAATCGTGCGGTGAAGAAGAACCGGCTGCCCTTTCCGGGCTCGCTCTCCACCTGGATTCCTCCTCCCATCAGACTGACCAGTCCTGACGAGATCGATAGGCCGAGTCCCGTTCCGCCATACTCTCGCGTCGTGGACGTGTCGGCCTGGGAGAATGAATCGAAGATCTGTTTCTGTTTTTCAGGTGGAATGCCGACGCCCGTGTCTGCAACGGTGAACCGGATGGCCACCTCTTCCGGAGTACTGTGGGCGAGTTCCGCCGTGATTGTGACTTCTCCTTGTTTGGTGAACTTGACACCGTTCCCCGCCAAATTCAGCAATACCTGGCGCAGCCGCGTGGGATCTCCGACCAGTTCTTCGGGAGCGGCCGGGTCCACTTCCCAGCCGAGTTCCAGCCCTTTCTCTTGCGCGCGGACCACCAGCGGCTGCAAGGCATCTTCGATGCATCCGTGCAATGAAAATGGCACGCGCTCGAGCTCAACCTTCCCCGCTTCAATTTTCGAGAAATCCAGGATGTCGTTGATGATGTCGAGGAGCGCCTCGGCGGAGGACTGCGCCATCTCCAGATATTCGCGCTGTTCGGAGGAGAGCTCGGTACCCAGGGCGAGCTCCGTCATGCCCAGGATTCCGTTCATCGGCGTCCGAATCTCGTGGCTCATATTCGCCAGGAATTCGCTCTTCGCGCGATTCGCCGCTTCGGCCACCTCCTTGGCGCGTTGCAGTTCGCTTTCCGCCTGCCGGCGCTTTGTGACGTCTCGAATGGTCGCGATGACAAGCGCCTCAGACGCAGTTTCAAGGGGACTCAGACTGATTTCGGCCGGGAATTCATGGCCGTCTCTGCGTCGGGCGTACAAATCCACATCACCACCCATCGTCCTGGCCCGGGGCTGATGGGAATAGCGGGAGCGATGTCCGGCATGAGCATCCCGGAATCGTTCGGGGACCAGGTTTTCCACGGGCATTCCGGTCAATTCTTCGCTGTTGTACTGAAAAAGTTTCTCCGCCTGGGAGTTGACCAGGACGATCTTGCCGCTTTGATTGGCAATCACCATGGCTTCGGGGGCCGACTCCAATATGCCGCGGTATTTTTCTTCCGCCTGTCGCAATGCTTCTCCGGCCTGCTTGCGCTCGCTGATATCGCGGAGAAAAGCTGTAAACATCGGGGTCGCCGTGTCCCCGATGCGGATGATGGCGAGTTCGGCGGGAAACTCACGGCCATCCGAGCGCATGGCGGGTACTTCAATCCGCTTCCCGAGCACAGGCCCTTCGCCGGTTTCCAGGTAGCGGGCCATTCCGCGGCGGTGGGCGTCACGGGACGAAGGTGGAATAATCGTTTCGGCCAGCTCTTTGCCGAGAACCTCTTCGCGTGTGTATCCAAATGTCTTTTCCGCGGCAGGATTGAATTCGGTGATATGTCCCTGGGCGTCGGCGCTGATGATGCAATCGAGCGCCGATTGCATAATGGCGCTCTTGCGGGCTTCGCTCTCGCGCAGCGCTTCTTCCGCGGTGTGCCGCTCCGTCACATCCTTTACAACTCCAACGAAGCCCTGCGGCGAGCCGTTTCTGTCCAGAATCGCCTGTGCAATTGTCTCAACCCAGATCACGTTCCCGTTTCGTGCCAGATAGCGATAGCTGGCGGCGAATTTCGTTCTGTGCTTCGTCGCGTCACCCCATTCCGCCGCAATCCGCTCGTGATCCTCCGGATGCAATGCCTTGCGCCAGCCTTTTCCAAGTGCCTCTTCCCCGGTCACTCCGGTCATCTCCTGCCAGCATTTGTTGACGTACAGACTCATCCCCTTTTCGTCGGTGCGGAAAATTCCCACCGGCGCCGCATCGCTCAGCGTGCGGAAGAGTTCCCGGCTGTCGCGAAGTTCCTTCTCCGCGCGAACGCGCTCACCGATATCTTGATAGAGCGCGAACTGTCCCCGGTGGACCCCGTCCACAACCAGGGGAACACCGTGAATCTCAACGTCAACCAGTTGACCGTCCTTTCTTCGGCGTTGGGCGCTCTTGTGAACCCCCCCTTCCTCCTGCGCCCGCCGGCGGATATCCCCAGCTTGTTCCCGGAGTTCGCCGGGTACAATCAGCGTGTCGAGCACCTGACCGGCAACTTCGTCGCGCTCGTATCCGAAGAGCTGACTGAACGATGGGTTGGTCATTTCGATCCGGCCGTCGGGCGTCTCGATGACAATGGCGATGGGACTGGCATTGATCAATTCATTCAGGAAGATGGTGCGCTCTCGCAATGCTTCTCCGGCCCGAACGCGCTCGCCAATATCCTGATACAACGCCAGCACTTTTTGCTCTCCGCCCTCCAACAGCATCGGTACGGAATTTACCTCGACATCCACGAGACTCCCGTCCTTCCTCATTCTCTTTGCAGCTTCATGGAGTTTTCCGTGTTTCAGCCGCGGCACCCGGTCAGCTATTTCTTGTCTGCTGAAGCTAGGGGGGAATAGCAGTTCGTCAACTTTCTGCCCGATTGCGTCCTTGCTTGTGTATCCGAAGAGCTTTTCAAACGCGGGATTCACGAGCTCGAACCGTCCGTCCGGCCCTCCCACCACAACTGCCAGCGGGCTGGCATCGATCAGCGCATTCAGGAAGATGGTGCGCTCTCGCAAAGTGTCTTCGGCGCTCTGGCGATGTCGGATTTCATCCTCGAGTTCGTGCGTGCGCTCCATCACGCGAGATTCCAGGTTGTCGCGGGCCTCGCGGAGTGCCGCATCGCGGTGCTCGATCTCGTCCAGCATGTGATTGAAGTCCGCGCTCAGTTGGCCCAGTTCTTCGCTCGCCAGCGGCGGAGCGCGGAGCGAATAATTCTTCCCCGCGGCCACAATCCGCGCGATCCACGCCAGGTCATAAATCGGTCGAGCGATCGTTTTTCGCAGTCGCGCCGTGAGCAAGTACACGAGCAGCAAGCAGGCCAGCGCCATGACCATGGCCGTCCAGCCGAAATGAATCTTCCGCGCGCGCACGTCGGCCAGATCCTCTTCCAGGTAGAGCGTGCCGATCGGCTTCTTGTCGAGGAGGACCCGTTGAGAGTTCGAGAGCGCGTCGCGGCTCCAAACGACGCCATCCGGTGGACGCTTAGGCAGTTGACATTTACCGGCCAAGTCCGTCCGGCAGTACGAGACAAAAATTCTGCCGTCCTCGTGATAGAGCACGGCAACACGAATTCTCGGGCGCGTTCGCAACGCTCCGAGCAACTGTGTTCCGGCAGCCGCGTCATCGAAAGCCAGCGCGGCATTCGAATTCGCGCCCAGCAGGTCCGCGATGGACATCAGTTCGTCGACCTTTTTCAAGCGATAATCGTGAAGGTCGTAAATCAGAAAGCCGGCGCAAACGAGCACGAGCCCGACGCCGCTGGTCAGCATCGTGAGCACCAGCAAGCTCTTGCGAAGCGAGAGTTTATGCAGGTTCAGCATGGTCTTTCAGGAGTTGGCCGATTCGTGTTTGTTGATAATGCGCTTTGCCAGCGCCAGCAGCCGTGAACTGATCTTGAGGTGCGCGCCCTCCGCCGCGGCAAGATTCACCTCGAATCGCAGGCTACTGTTCTCCGGGTAGACATACACGGCGCCGCCGGCATCCAGGAACGACGGCGACTCACCGACGGTGAGGATGCTCGAGCCGCGCAGGCTATCCAGAATCTGGCCGTATCGCTTTTCTTCGGACTGGCTGATGAACAGGATTTGACACTCTCGCAGCTCTTTGTCTTTTCGGATCCACCGAAGTTCTATCTGCCGGCCGTGCGCGGAAACCTTCTGCACGGCCAGAGCGAGCGAGGTGCCGAAGCGGAAGTCTCCGTAGACCCCGACGACGAACTTGGTTGCGTCGCTCGGATAGGCGTCTTGCGGCCATTCCACGAAGTTCGCGAAGTTCGCCAGAAAATGCGCCTTGAGGCGGTATTCGCTGCCGCCTATGTCGAGCGCCCAGGCCCCGAGAGGACTCACCGTCATCCAAACCGCAAGGAGCGAGGCCAGTGCGCGCCCAACGGAGCGGTGGGCGCCACCTGCGCGACAACGCAGACTGTGGCGAGCCGCGCGGGCGGATCGGAGTAACCGGCCGGCAGACACCCAGGCGCTCCTCGGGTCCCACGGTCTTCGCAATTGCTTTTGATGCAACAAATGCATCGCACTTCCCCCGCTGAGGAGGGGCACATGGGAGGCCAAACCGGGTATTGGCAAGATATGGAAAGTCTTGTAGATCGAACAGCTTAAGCAGACCTGCGCGCATGGAACCTCAATTCCATGTTGAGGGAATGCCCCAACTCTGACTTCGCGTTCCGACCTGAAACGCGCCTCCGCCGGTGATTGAGTTTATGAACGACGCGTACCGCGGAGATGGCCGGAAGCTCCGCATCGGGAGCTTCGGGCCCCTGCAGTTTTGTCGTCGAGCTGCGCAGCGAAATGGAAGCGTTCCGGAAATGGCCCCTCCGAATGACAGCCAGATATTCCAACGCAGGAGCCCGCGTCTTTTTAAGGGTTGATGGAGAAGTTCGAGGGGCGACATGCAAATCGGGTAGCTGCAAAGAACACCGACGGAGATCGTAACCTGGAGCGGCTTCTTGTTCGGGCGCAAAGCGTGGAGGCGCGGGTGGGATTCGAACCCACGAATGGAGGTTTTGCAGACCTCTCCCTTGGGCCACTTGGGTACCGCGCCAATTGTTTTGAGTATAGCGAAATCCGGAAAACCTGTCAGGCGTGCACGACTCCGTCAATCTCAGCCGCGGGAGAAGCGCAACCCTTCAATCCGATTCGGCCGGCGTGCCTACCGTCGCTTCGCGCAGGAACCTCGCGGACTCTTCCGGCGGCGTGGGATTGATGTAGAAGCCCGTGCCCCACTCGAAACCCGCCACCTTCGTCAATTTCGGAATGATCTCAATGTGCCAGTGATAGTGATCGTTGATCTCTTCGCCGATGGGCGAGGTATGGATCATCAGGTTGTACGCCGGTCGGTCGAGCACGGCATCGAGCCGCATCAGGGTGTCCTTGGTCATCCGCGCCAGCGCGGAATACACCGAGCTCTGGTTGTTCTCAAAAGACGAGCCGTGCTGCTTCGGCAGGATCCACATCTCAAAGGGAAATCGCGGTGCATACGGAGCCAGCGAAATGAAGTGTTCGTTTTCGCCGATGACGCGCACGCCGGTATCCTGCTCCTGCCGGATGATGTCGCAGAAAATGCAGCGTTCCTTCTCGTGATAGTAATGCCAGCAGCTATCCACTTCTTCGCGCACCTGCTTTGGCACGATGGGCAGCGCGATCAGTTGCGAGTGCGTATGCTCGATGGACGCGCCGGCGGCCTCGCCATGATTCTTGAAAATGAGCACGTAGCGAAACCTCTTGTCGTTTTTGAGATCGAGCATGCGGTCGCGGTAGGCCCACAGCACGTCTTCGACCGCGCGGTCCGAAAGCGTCGCGAGCGTGGCCGCGTGCTCGGGCGTCTCGACGATTACTTCGTGCGCGCCGATGCCATTCATCTTGTCGAAGAGCCCTTCCCCCTCTTTGTCCAGATCGCCTTCGATGCCGAGCGCGGGAAATTTATTTGGCACCACACGGATCGTCCAGCCCGGGGAATTGGCTCCGCCGCCGGTGCGCCCGTACACCAGAATCTCCGGCGGCGTCTTGGCTTCGTTTCCGTAGCAGAACGGGCAATTCCCTTTTCCCAGCACCACGACGCTTTCGCGCAGAAACTCGTTTGGCCGCTTGCCGCGGTCGGTGGCAATGATCACCCAGCGGCCGGTGATCGGATCTTTTCTCAGCTCTGGCAACGATTCCTCCTCGAGCGTATTCCACAAGCAGGACGCGCGAAGCACGTCCCCGCGACTTCAGATTGTATCGCGTCCCGGCCGGATTGGAATCCCGCGAGGGGAACTGTGTCTAAGAAGGATGTGCGCCAAACGCATCTTTGTGCAAACGCACGATGGGCGAGCGGCCGGGATGATTGTCTATAGCGAGGACGTCGAAGCGCACCGGCGACTCTCCGGAGCGGCGTGAGGAAAGAAAGCGCTGCGCGGTCCGGACAAGCGTGTGGCGTTTTGCTTCGGTGACGCTGAATTCGGGCAAAGCCGTCTGATCGTCGCGCACCGTCCTCGTGCGCACTTCCACAAACGCGAGCGTCGGCCCATCGTAGCCCACGAGATCAATTTCGCCCTTGAGTCCCGCCGGTTGGTAATTGCGGGCCACGAAAACGTAGCCATGCCGCCGCAAATACCAGTAGGCGTAGGTTTCTCCGCGCACGCCGGTCCGCCGCGCTTCCTGCTTGCCTTCTTCACCCGCAAAATTCTCCTCGTCGCGCAAACCTCTGCGCGCCGCCCAGCGGACGGCCTGAAACATCAATCGCGAGAAAAGAAGCATGGGCAAAACACTCGACACAATCTTTGGCGAAGTATAAACAAAAATCCCGTGGCCGCCGTCATTCTTTCTTGAGCAGCCACGGGATTCTTAAGGCCATTTCTTTCTCCGCTTACTCTGCGTCTCTGCGTTAAATTGTCTTTTCTACTTCGCGGATGCACTCCTCAAGCGTCCGCACCGCAAAGTCCGCCTGCTCCTCATCAATGAGAAGCGGCGGCGAGAGGCGAAGCGAAGTGTCGCCGGCGCCGAGGATCAGCAGTCCTTTGTGGAAGGCGAGCTCCACAATCTTGTTGCGTAGATCCTGCCCCTTCTCTTTCGTGCGCTGGTCGCGAACGATCTCGATCCCGACCATTAAGCCGCGTCCGCGAACGTCGCCGACGATCTTGAAGCGCTTCGTCCAGTCGGCTAAGCGGCCGAAGATATATTCTCCGAGCCGCCGCGCGTTCTCGATGTACTGCGATTCGAGCAAGTCCATCGTGGCCAGCGCCGCTGCAACGCAAACTGGATTGCCGCCAAACGTCGAAGCGTGCGCCCCGGGCTTCCAGTTCATGACGCTGGCGCGGGCAATCACTGCGCCGAGCGGCATTCCAGAAGCGATGCCCTTCGCGCTGCAGACGATGTCGGGCTCGATCCCCGCGTGCTCGTGCGCCCACCATTTTCCCGTCCGGCCCATCCCGGACTGCACTTCGTCCACGATGAGCAGGATGCCGTGTTGCCGGCAAATGCGCTGCAGCTCCTGCAGGAAAAACTTCGGCGCGGGCACGTAGCCGCCTTCGCCCTGAATCGGCTCGATGATGAACGCGGCGATCTCTTCGGGATCGAAGAGCCGCTTGAACATGTCCCGCTCGAGCATCTCCAGAACTTCCACGCCGCAGGTTTCCGCCGTGTGCCCGTGCGAACAGCGATAGGCGTAGGGAAAGGGAATGTGCTCGATGCCGGAGAGCAGCGCGCCGAAATGCTTGCGCTGAACCGATTTCGAAGCGGTCAGGGAGAGCGCGCCCATCGTCCGGCCGTGGAAGCCTCGCTCGAAGGCCACGAACTCCGTGCGGCCCGACGGGCCGCCGATGCGGCGGGCGAACTTCATCGCCGCTTCCACCGCCTCCGTCCCCGAGTTGCAGAAGAATACCTTCGACGGGAACGCGAGTCCGGCCAGGCGGTCGGCCAGCGCGCGGGTCGGCTCGCTGTAATACAGGTTGCTCGCATGCACGAGCTTCCCCGCCTGCTTGCGGATCGCGGCCGTGACCTTGCGGTCGCCGTAGCCGAGGCCGTTGACGCCGATCCCCGCCGCGAAGTCCAGATAGGTCTTGCCGTCGGCGTCGGTGAGGCGAGCGCCCCGGCCCGACACGATCACCAGGTCGCGGTCGTAGACCGGCAGCAGCGCGCTCAACGCAGCCCCCGACGTATGCGGCTCCGGCCCAGCTGCTTCGCGATGTCTTCCCCCGTCGTG
>JBGOWC010000244.1:0-3995 GCA_041478415.1 Terriglobia bacterium | reverse complement strand
GTACTCGCCCTTCTGCGGATAGCGCCTGTAATCCGGAATGGGGATGTACCAGCGATTGGGCATGACGTTGTAAATGTCCGCGACCGGCGGCAGCGTTTCGGGCGGCAGATGGAAAACGTAGTTCGGATCCGAATCGAGACGGTGACGAAACTCTCGGTACGATCCACTTTTCTCCGGCGCGATTCCAGCACCCGGCGGGCCGAGCTCCGGAAGCCGCGGCAGCCGTGAGCGCACCTCTGCGGATGCGGGCGCCACGGCAAGCGATATCTCGAGTGTGACAACTTCGTTAGCGCCGAGCGAAATCTCCGGCAACGTGAACGGTGCGTAGCCTTCCGCTTCCACGCGGACTTCGTAACGTCCGGAGGCGAGCGGAAAAATGCGAAAGACGCCGCCGCCGGTTACAGAGAAGCGAAGTAGTTCGCCGGAATCGAGGTTGCGCAGCGCAATTCGCGCATTCACGACCGGGCGCATCTGCCCCGCCGAGGACTCCTCGCGCACGATTCCGTCGAGCGCCGCGGTCGTGAGTGCTTTCTGCCGCGGGATGCGCTGCGGCGGTCCTGGCTCGCGGGCCTCCTTCGCCGCGCCCTGCTGAGGAGAAGCTTCCTGCGGCGCGGTAGCGGCAGTAGAGCTGACGGCCACGAAAAAAAATAGTGGTGCAATCAGGGCGAGCCAGCGGAATGCAAATGGAAAAAGCCTCGGCGTGCGGTAGCGCAGTCGTCCGGCCTGGAAGTTTTTGCGCACAAGAAATCGCAATCGGGCACTAGCTAACAATATTCGCGGGCTGCGGGCAACCGTTTTCCCCGCGCGTTGACGATAGTCATTAACACCGTCCTGCCACCGGATCGTTGGCCGATTCGATTCGCGGCCATGGGAAGCGGTTGAGACGACTGGAGGGATTGTGATACCAACACGGGGACGGTTTCCATGCGCTCGACACACACAAATCGTAAGTGGAGTAGCACGATCAATTCCGGCCTTCGCCGAGCGCGCGTTTCTCTTCTGGGATCGCTCTTGACGTTTCTTCTCGCGGAGTCCCTCGCGATCGGACTGACCGGCTGCGGCGGGGGCGCCAGTACGGCGATTCCCCCCGTAATTCCGAACCCGCCACCGGCGCTGAGCGTGACGGACGTGCAGAACATCGTCCAGGCGGCCGCCGAAGCGGCCAATCCCACAACCATGGTCATCGCGGTTGCGGATCGCGCCGGCCGCGTTCTCGCTGTCTTTCGCAAACCCGCCGCGCCTGCTACCGCGACGGGCAATTTCGGCACCACGGTGGATGTGAATGATCTTGCCGTAGCGCTGGCTCGGACGGCCGCATTTTTCTCGAACGACCAGGCGCCGCTTTCTTCCCGCACTGTTCGCTTCATCAGCGGAATTCACTTTCCGCCGGGAGTGCAATTTACAGGGAACGCGGCGTTGTACGGAATCGAGAACACGAATCGCGGCTGCACGCTGGCGACGAATTACTTGCCCGGCAAGCAGGTGCCGACATCAAGCGCGCTCGCCGGCGGCATCGGACTCGGAATCATCACGGGCAAAGCCGACCTGAACGATAGCGATGCGACGGCGCTCAATCCCGGCGGCGTCCCGATTTTCAAGGACGGCGTCGTTGTTGGCGGCGTGGGCGTTGCGGGAGTCGCGCCGGACGTTGCGGAGTATGCGGCGTTTGCAGCGGCAACCTCGAATGGATTCGGGCCCTCACCGGCGCCTCCGGGCGTTGTGTTCATTGACGGCGTGGCGCTGCCGTTCGTCAATCAGACTACGCGGCCAACGGGCGTGAGCGCCGGAACCCTGACCGGCAGCTATTTTTTCTCCCTAGCGGCGAGCCCCGGGCAGCCGCCCGAAGGCGACCTGATCGCCCCGGCGAATGGGCCCATCGGCGGATTGACCGCCGCGGAAGTGCAACAAATCCTCGACAACGCGGAAGCCACCGCAAATAAAACACGCGCCGTCATTCGCCTGCCGCTCGGGTCTCGCGCCCGCATGGTCATCGCAGTCGCCGACCTGGATGGCACGCTCATCGGCCTGCGCCGCATGCAGGATTCCACCGTCTTTAGCATCGACGTGGCCGCGACGAAAGCGCGCAATATGATCTACTTCAACAGCGCCTCGCGCACCGTCGCCGACTTAATCGATGTGCCGCTCGGCACCGCGGTGAGCAATCGTACCATCAGCTTTGGCGCGCAGCCGCTCTATCCGCCGGGGATTGACGGTTCGAGCGCCGGACCATTTTTCAATCTATATTTGCAGGACACGGCGAATCCGTGCTCGCAGGGGTTTCAGCCCGCCGGCCCGAATCAGAGCGGAGTTGTTTTTTTCGCGGGGAGTCTGCCGCTCTACAGGAACGGCGTGCTTGTCGGAGGACTGGGAGTCAGCGGCGACGGCGTCGAACAGGATGATTTTGTTTCCGCAGGCGGAGCCAAGGGATTTGAAGCGCCGGATGCAATTACCGCGGACAAGATATTTGTCCAAGGTGTGCGTCTGCCGTACCTGAAGTTCCCGCGCAATCCGACGGACTGACAGGCGAAGCCGGCCCCTTGCCTCAGCCCTCGCGGAGTTTGTGGCCCGCGAGATTCCCGAGGCCGTCGTACGCGGCGTACTTATACATCTCGCTCAGCGTCGGATAGTTGAAGACCTGCTCGATGAATTCGTCAATGGTCAGGCCGTTGTCCAGCACCATCATGCCAATGTGAATCAGCTCGGTGGCGTTTTCACCGATGATCTGCACGCCCAGGAGCTTCTTGTCCGCGGGGGCAAAGATAAGCTTGAGCAGACCGGCCGTGTCACCGGTGATGTGGCCGCGCGCGTTGTTCTCGTAGCGGGCGCGCCCCACCGCGTAATCGAGCTTCTTCTCCTTGCAGGACTCTTCGCTCTCGCCCGCCGCGGAAATTTCGGGAATCGTATAAATCCCCATCGGCAGCATGGACGCGACGCGCTGCTTATACTTGAATCCGAAAGCATGGCAGACGGCCACGCGCCCCTGTTCCATCGAAGTCGAGGCCAGCGCCGGGAAACCGATGACGTCGCCCGCCGCATAAATGTGCGGCACTTTCGTCTGGTAGTTCTCGTTCACTTCGACGTAGCCGCGTGAATTGATCGCCAGCCCGGCCTTATCGAGCGCCAGGCCATCCACCGCGGCGCGGCGTCCTGCGGCAAAGAGCGCCGATTCCGTTTCCAGGATTTTCCCGCTCTTCATCAGCAGGCGAACGCCGTTTCCCGCGACTTCGACCTTTTCCGGTCGCTCGTTGAAAAGAAAATTCATTCCCAAACCCGCCAGCCGCTCGCGCAGGCGCTCTGAAATCTCCGCATCGAGAAACGGCAGCAGCCGGTCGCGGCCGTCCACCAGCGTCACTTTCACGCCGAGTGCCATGAAGATCGAAGCGTACTCGCAGCCGATTACGCCGCCGCCGATGACCGCGAGGCTTCCCGGAATCTTGCTCATCTGCAAAAACGTGTCCGAGTCAAAGACATGCACGTCGTCGAAGGCGATCTCCGGCGGACGGTGCGGCTTCGAGCCCGTGGCGATGAGAATCACGTCGCCACGAAGGCGCCGCGTGCCGCCGGCTCCGGTGACGGCGACTGAATGCGCATCTTCAAACGCCGCCTGTCCGTGAATGAGCTCGATATGGTGCAGCTCGAGATTCTTCAGGATGCGCTGGCGTTCCATCTCGACGACGGCGCGCTCGTGATGCATGAAGTCCTGGACGGTCAGGTTTTCCTTCAGCGAGTAGTCAATCCCATAGAGGCCGCGTTGCTTGAGACCCGAAAAATAAAGCGCCGATTCGCGCAGCGTCTTGCTCGGCACCGTCCCCGTGTTGATGCAGCTCCCGCCCATGTGCGGCGCGCGCTCGATCACGGCAACGCGCTTGCCGAAATAAGCGGCCTGCGCGCCGGCTTTTTCTCCCGCCGGACCGCAACCGATAATGATCAGATCGAAGGAATCGCTCGCCGCCACGACTACCTCCCCACTCGAGCCAAAAAACTAGAGCCCAATC
>JBGOWC010000149.1:0-5695 GCA_041478415.1 Terriglobia bacterium | reverse complement strand
TCTCGACGATGCGCTCGGCCGCATGGCCGTCCCAGTAGGGCGGGATGCGCCCCTGCTTGCCTTTTCCGGCGAGGATCTCGCGGGCGGCGGCGACGATGGCTTCCGGGCGGGTGCCGACGAGCTTGTTGGTTCCCTGGGTGATGGTTACGGGCCGCTCGGTGTTTTCGCGGAGAGTGAGGCAGGGCACGCCCAGCGCGGTGGTCTCCTCCTGAATGCCGCCGGAGTCGGTCAGGACAAGGGTCGCGCGGCTGAGGAGGCACAGGAAATCGAGATAACCGATGGGCTCGATCATGCGGAGTTGCGGATGATGGATCTGCTTGGCCTCGGCGAGGCGCTGACGGGTTCGCGGGTGGACGGGAAAAATAACGGGGACCTCCGCGGCGATGGCGTCCATGGCGCCGATGATCCGGCTGAGCGACTCTATCGAATCCACGTTGGACGGCCGGTGGAGAGTGAGAACGGCAAAGCGGCGCCAGCCGGCGGAGTCCGCGAGGCCCAGCTCTTCGCCGATGCGCGATTTTTGCGCCACGGGCAAAAACTGGCGCAGCGCGTCAATCATGACGTTGCCGACGAGATAGATGCGCTCGCGAGGGCGGCCTTCTTTCAGGAGATTCTCGACGGCGTCTTCCTCGGTGATGAAAAGATAGCCGGCAATGGCGTCGGTGAGGATGCGATTGATTTCCTCGGGCATGGTGCGGTCGAAGCTGCGCAGGCCGGCCTCGACGTGCGCGACCGGTATGCCGAGTTTCGCGGCCGCGAGCGACACGGCAATGGTGGAGTTGACGTCGCCCACGACCAGAACGAGGTCCGGCCGGTGTTCGAGCAGGACCGGCTCGATGCGCTTGAGGATCTCCGCGGTTTGCGCCGCGTGAGAGCCGGAGCCAACGCCGAGATTGACGTCCGGCGCGGGAATGCCCATCTGGCGGAAGAAAACGTCGGAGAGTTTTTCGTCGTAATGCTGGCCGGTGTGGACGAGGAGGGGCTCGATCTCGCGGTGCTGCTTCATCGCGCGCATCAGCGGCGCGATTTTCACGAGGTTTGGGCGCGCACCAACGATGTTGATGATTTTGAGGCGCTGAGTCATCGGAGGTTCGGGTGTCTGACCCGGAAAAGTATAGCATTCAGCTTTGCGCGACCCGGCTCCGCCGGGCCAGGCAACGCGAAAGAAACACGGGCGCGGCGCGGTTCGATTCCGCAACAGGGACCGCGTACAATAGAGAGGCTGGCTCCCCCCGGGCGGGCAGTAGGCACGCACGGCACCTCAAAACGAGCCAGACCATTCGCCGAGTAACCGCAGGCAGTAACAAACTGTCACGAGGAGCCACCGCCTTCCCACGGATGCAAAAGCTCACCGAAAAAGCCCAGGCGCTACGCGAACTGCTCAACGAGCGGATTCTTGTGCTCGATGGCGCGATGGGCACGATGCTCCAGCAAAGGAATCTGACGGCCGCGGATTTTGGCGGGCCGGCGCTGGAAGGCTGCAACGAGAACCTCGTCCGCACGCGGCCCGACGTCGTGCTGGACATTCACCGCGCATACCTGGACGCCGGGTCGGACATCATCGAAACAAATACGTTTGGCGGCGCGCCGATTGTACTCGCCGAATATGGGCTGGCGAAGGATGCGCGCGAGCTGAATCGCCGGGCCGCGGAGCTTGCCCGACAGGCGGCGGATGCCGCAACAAGCTCAGCGAAGCCGAGATTTGTCGCCGGTGCGATGGGACCGACGACGAAGGCGATTACGGTTACGGGCGGCGTGACGTTTGAAGGGCTGAAGGATTCCTACTATGAGCAGGCACGGGGCCTCGTCGAAGGCGGCGCGGACCTGCTGATCCTTGAAACCTGCCAGGACACGCGGAACATCAAAGCCGGACTTCTCGCCATTGACCGGCTGGGGCGCGAGACGGGCTGCGAAATTCCCCTGATCGTATCGGTCACGATCGAGCCGATGGGGACGATGCTCGCCGGACAAAATATCGAGGCGCTGTGGGCGTCGCTGCGGCACGCGCGGCCGCTCGCTTTCGGGCTGAACTGCGCCACCGGGCCGGAGTTCATGACCGATCACATCCGCACGCTCAGCCAAATCACCAGCGAATTCGTTTCCTGCTATCCGAACGCGGGTTTGCCGGACGAGGAGGGAAAATATCTCGAAACGCCGACGTCGCTTGCGGGGCAGCTCGAGAAATTCGCGGATCACGGGTGGCTGAACATCGTGGGGGGCTGCTGCGGCACGACGGAGAAGCACATCCGCGCGATCGCGCAGATGGCGGAAGGAAAAAAGCCGCGGCGCGTGCCGGCGGCGTCGCACCGCGCGATCTATTCCGGGATCGAGATGATCGAGGCGGAAGACAGCACGCGGCCGCTGCTGGTCGGGGAGCGGACAAACGTCATCGGCTCGCGGCTGTTCAAGGATCTGGTGGCGGAAGAAAAGTGGGAGGAGGCGAGCGAAGTGGCGCGGCGTCAGGTGCGCGGCGGCGCGCAGGTGGTGGACGTCTGCCTGCAGAGCACCGAGCGTGAAGAGAAGAATGACATTCCGCTGTTCTACGAGAAGCTGATCCGCAAGGTGAAGGTGCCGGTGATGATTGACACGACGGACCCGGCGGCCGTGGCGCAAGCGCTGACGTATTGCCAGGGCAAAGCGATCATCAATTCGATCAACCTGGAGGATGGGGAAGAAAAGTTCGAGCGCATGGCGCCACTCGCGCGTGAGTTCGGCGCGGCCATCGTGGTTGGCTGCATTGATGAAGACCCGGTGCAGGCGCAGGCGTTCACGCGCGAGCGGAAGCTCGAAGTGGCGGTGCGCAGCTACAAGCTGCTGACGGAAAAATACGGCATCGCGCCGGAAGACATCATCTTCGACCCGCTGGTCTTCCCGTGCGCCACCGGAGACGAGAATTACATCGGCGGGGCGGTCGAGACGATGGAAGGGATCCGGCTGATCAAGCAGAAGCTGCCGAATGTATGCACGATTCTTGGAATTTCGAACGTATCGTTCGGATTGCCGCCGGGCGCGCGCGAAGTGATCAACTCGGTTTTTCTCTACTACTGCACGAAGGCGGGGCTGGACCTGGCGATCGTGAATACGGAGCGGATCGAGCGCTTCGCATCGATTTCGGAGGATGAGCGGAAACTCGCCGAGAACCTGCTCTTCCAGCACCCGCCGCAAAACGTGGCGGCCGATGGGATTTCCGCTGCGAAAGCGGCGCTCCTGCGAAACGTTCCTACCGACTGGCGGCAGCAGCCACGGGAGCAACGCATCGCGGTGAATCAGCTTCACATCGCGGCCATCACCGAGCATTTTCGGACGGCAAAGAAAAAAGAAAAGACGCGGGCGGCCGATCTGCCACTCGACCAGAGGCTTGCGAACTACATCATCGAGGGGACGCGCGACGGCTTGATCGAAGACCTGGAGCGCAAGCGGGCGGAAGGCGCGGCACCACTCGCGATCATCAACGGGCCGCTGATGGAAGGGATGGGGGAAGTCGGGCGGCTGTTCAATGCGAATGAGCTCATCGTTGCGGAGGTGCTGCAGTCGGCGGAAGCGATGAAGGCCGCGGTGAGCCATCTCGAGCAGTTCATGGAAAAGGCGGACGCGGCGCGCCGTGGAAAGGTGATCCTGGCGACGGTCAAAGGCGACGTTCACGATATCGGGAAAAATCTCGTTGAAATCATTTTGAAGAACAACGGCTACGAGGTGATCAATCTTGGAATCAAAGTGCCGCCGGAAGAACTGATCCGCGCGTACCAGGAGCACAAGCCGGACGCGATCGGACTCTCAGGCCTGCTGGTGAAGAGCGCGCAGCAGATGGTCATCACGGCGGGCGACCTGCGCGATGCTGGCGTCGAGATTCCACTTCTCGTCGGCGGAGCCGCGCTTTCGAGCAAGTTCACGCGGCAGAAGATCGCGCCGAGCTACGGCCAGGCGGTGTGCTACGCGAAGGACGCGATGACCGGATTGCGGCTGATGAATCAACTGATGGACCCGGTGACGCGGGCGACGGTGTTGCAAGAGCACGCCGCCGCAGAAAATGGCCAAAGAATTTCTGCGACCGTGGCCGTGGCGGAAGAACCTGGCGCGGCGCGATCGGCGAAGGTTCGCGCGGACGTGCCCATTCCGAGTGTGGCGAATCTCGAGCGCAAGGCGCGGCTGGTGCCCGACCTGCGCGAAATCTGGAGCTACATCAATCCGTACATGCTCTACGGCCGGCACATGGGATTTCGAGGAAATTTCGAGGAGCGGCTGGCGGCGCGCGACGCGAAAGCCGTCGAGCTCTTCGAAGGCATGGAAGAGGTAAAGCGCGAGGCGGCGAAGTTTATGAAGGTTCGCGCGGTATGGCAATTTTTCGAGGCCGAGCCGCAAGGCAACGCCGTGCACCTCTTCACGCCGGGCGGGGCATCGCCGGTGCACACGTTTTATTTCCGGCGGCAGCGCGGCGGCAACCGGCTGTGCCTGAGCGATTACGTCCTTGCGCCGAAAGGAGGGCGGCGCGATCACGTCGCGGTGTTTGTGGTGACGGCAGGGGCGGGAGTTCGCGAGTACGCGGACAGAGCGAAAAACGCAGGCTACTATTTTCAATCACACGGGCTGCAGTCGCTGGCGATTGAAACGGCGGAAGCCTGCGCCGAATGGCTGCACCGGCGCATACGGGAAGATTGGGGATTCGCCGATCCGCCGGAGAAGACCATGCAGGAGCGATTCACCGCCAGATATCGCGGAAAGCGTTACAGCTTCGGCTATCCCGCGTGCCCGGAACTCGAGGATCAAGCGGGCCTCTGGAAGCTGCTGCGGCCCGAAGAGATCGGCGTGGCGCTGACGGAAGGCATGATGATGGACCCCGAAGCAAGCGTGAGCGCGCTGGTGTTTCATCATCCAGACTGCTCCTATTTCTCGAGCGGCGAGGCGGAAGGCGCGATCTCCTGAAGGCTTCTGATTTTGCGGCGTGAGTTTTGCGGGAATTCGATCTTTCACCGGCCCACCCGGAGAGAATTCTGCAATCTGAAGTGCCGCCTCCGAATCTGACCGCGGAGAGAATACAATAGACTTGTCCGCTTGGCCCTGAAGTTCCGGGCCATATATCTAAAAGAAAGACCATCTGCGAGCATGGCCGTGCCTGAACCTGTGCGGAGTCAATCGAGGAATTCCCCGGAACAGCTTGGTGTAACTCCACCGGAAAAACGCATTCGGGTTCTGGACGTCATCCGCGGCTTCGCCATTTTCGGAATTCTTGTTTCGAACATGTCGGGCTACAGCTATCCCTCCTATTACCTGTCCGATTGGGGCTATCACTGGGGAGGGTTGGTCAACAAGCTCGCATGGGAGCTGACTACATTCGCCGTCATCGGCAAATTCCTGACGATTTTTTCCTTCTTGTTTGGCCTGGGTTTCGCACTTCAACTCCAGAGGGCTGAAGCGCGCAGCCAATCGGTCGTGCCGATTTATACAAGAAGGCTGGTTGTGCTCTTTCTGTTCGGAGCCGTTCACGCATTTTTGATCTGGTACGGCGACATTCTCCTTCTCTACTCCGCAGCCGGCTTCGTGCTCCTACTGTCCCGAAACGCCAAGCCCAAAACCCTTTTGGCTTGTTTCGTGCTTCTGTTTTGCGCCTCTTTCGCCAAATGGGAGTTTCGCCTCGCGCAGCAGTACGCTCACACGGAAACGATCCAAAAGACGGACGCAGGGGAGGAGAACTCTCCGG
>JBGOWC010000233.1:0-4144 GCA_041478415.1 Terriglobia bacterium | reverse complement strand
CGTCAGTAGCACACGGATGTACTGTGCGCGCTTGGGCACGGCGAGTCCCAACAGCTTTTCCACCGCGAGGCAATACGCCAGGTTGTTGGAAAGCGGCGCGAGGTAATCAATGCGGTCGGTGAGCGTGATCGCCTGGGAGTAGGTCTTGGCCTCGCAGGATTTTTCGATTCCGGTATGGAGGTAGCCGAGATCGGGGACGGCCTTCACCACGTATTCGCCGTCGAGCTTGAGGAGGATGCGGAGAACGCCGTGGGTGGACGGGTGCTGCGGGCCCATGTTGAGGACCATCGTCTGCGCGGCGCCGGTGGCGGTTTCAACCGTGGTCATGGTCTAGCGTGCGCCTTCCACGGGAAAATCTCTTCGCAGGGGATGGCCTTCCCAGTTATCGGGGAGAAGAATGCGGCGCAAATCGGGGTGGCCCGCGAAGCGAATTCCGAAAAGATCGAAGACTTCTCGCTCCATCCAATTGGCGCCGGGCCAGACGGAAGTGACCGACTCGACCTCGGGATTTTCTCCGGAAACGATGACGCGGAGGCCAATCCTGTCGCGACGCGGGATCGAAACAAGCTGATAGTTCAGCTCGAATCGCGGCTCCATCGGGTAGCGGTCCACGCAGGTGATGTCCGAGAGCAGGTTGAACTGGAGCGCGGCGTCGTCGCGGAGACGCTCGGCGGCGGCGCGGATAAGCTCGCGCGGCACGACGATGGTCGTTTCGCCGCGGAATTCGATGACTGCTTCGACCGCGCCGGCGTTACAGCCGCGCAGCCGTTCGATTGTCTGCACTCGTTCGGCTACAGTACTAGCGTTCTGCTCTGCCTTCTCCGTCACGTTTTCGTCCCGGGGAGCCGACTAGCGATTCCAGTCGAGGGCGCCCTTTTTCCAGAGATAGAGGTAACCGACCAACAGGATGGCGATGTACAAAACCATCTCCACGAAGCCGAACCATTGCAACGAACGAAACACGTATGCCCACGGGTACAGGAAGATGGCTTCGACGTCGAAGAGGATGAATACCATCGCAACCAAATAGAATTTCACCGAAACGGGCTGCCGGGCGTCACCCGTCGGCTCCATCCCGCACTCGTAGGGAAGCTGCTTGGCGCGGCTGGGCCGCCGCCAGCCCACCAGGACCGATACGGTCACGAGGGCGCCGGCGAGCAGCATGGCCAGGACGAGGTACAAAAGGAGCGGTGCGTACGCTTGAAGGTGCGAAGCGTCCATGGGTGAAGAGGTATAATAGCGTCTGACTGCCAAGTGGTCAATGCGAGCGGCGGCGTTCGAAAATTTTCAAGCGCGAGAGCGGGGCGAATTTTCCAATGGTACTTGGGCACAACAGCAATGCCGTCTTCGGCGAGGCGACCTACCACGTGCAGACGGAAATCCGCGGGATCGACAATCCCTTTATGGAGACCACGGTTTTTTTCGGCGGCCGCGTTCTCCATCGCCGCACGAACAGCTATTACGATCTGCTCCCGTTATCGCCGGAGCGGGAGGAGCTGCTGCGCCAACGAGTCAACACCCAGCATCTCGAGACCCTCGAGGAGATTCGTTCGGGCGCGCTGCACCTGACGCCCGGCCCGGCGCCGGCGCAGGAGCTGGCGCTGGAGCTGGTGAACCCGCGGAGCTGGCTGGCAGGGAATCAGGCGCATCTGGAAGTGGCCGTTCGCGCGAAGGCCGACCAGCGCGGCATCTCGGGCGCGCGGGTAACCGTGCGGATTGAGGGTGCGGCGGTGCCGTCGGAATTCTACGCGCAGACCGGTGCGGACGGGCGCGCCATGCTGGCATTTCCCATGCCGCGGCTCGGCGGCGGAGAAGCGGCGCTGGTCATTCAGGCGCACCAGGGAACAAACCTGGCGCAGCTCCGGTTTCAACTGAAGGCCAAGCCCAAGACACCCGCGACGGCGTGAAGATGATGCAGACCGTTCTCAAGATTACGGTGAACGGCGAGTCGCGCGACCTGCGCTCGGGCGCGACCGTGGTGGATTTGCTGCGGGAGCTGGGGCTGGAGGCCGGGCGCGTGGCCATCGAGCGGAATTTGGAGATTCTGCCGCGCGGGCGCTGGACGGACACACTGGTCGAGGCGTCAGACCGCTACGAAATCGTGCAATTCGTCGGCGGCGGCTAAAAACTCCAGTGGCACAGCCTTCAGGCTGTGCGCTTCTAATTCCTCCACTCCCGAATCAATCGTCTGCAGCCTCAGTCATATCCCCAACTGCCGCAAACGGAGTTTTTCCGCGGACTCCTACACGCCTTCCAGAATGTGCCCCATCTTCGCTTTCTTCGTTTTCAGGTAAGAGCGCGAAATTTTCGAGACGCGCGGCTGGCAAGGCACGCGCTCGACAACGCGGATGCCCGCCTCTTCCAACTGGCTCACCTTTTCGGGGTTGTTCGAGAGCAGGCGAATTCTAGTGGCGCCGAGTTTTTTCAATATTTCGGCGGAGAAACGATAGCTGCGCGCGTCAGCTGCGAAACCAAGCGACTCGTTGGCTTCGACGGTGTCCATGCCGCGGTCCTGCAACTCGTAGGCGCGGAGCTTGTTCATCAGACCGATGCCGCGGCCTTCCTGCGGGAGGTAGAGCAGCACGCCGGCGCGGGCCTTGCCGATTTTTTCGAGAGAGAGCTCGAGCTGCGCGCGGCAATCGCAGCGCACCGAAGCGAGCACGTCGCCCGTCAGGCATTGCGAATGGACGCGGACAAGCGGCGTGGCGCCTCGAAGATTTCCGCGGACAAGGGCAATGGCTTCTTCCTCCGGCCCCCCGCCTTCGAACCCGCAAATCGTGAACCGGCCAAAGCGCGTGGGTAATTCCGCGTGCGCCACAAGTCGCGGCGCGCCGCGAGCCTTTCGCAAATTGCTTCTTGAGCGAAGTTTCGTGCTCATCGGAATTGCCTAGTATAGCAGGAGGCGATGGAACGCATCCCGCGGTCGGCACTTCATCGCTTCACTGAGCGGCCGTTGTTTGCTGGAAAACCCACCAAGCGATCACCAGGCAACTTAGGACGTACGTGGCGATGAAAAGCAGATACGTCGGCTTGTTTTGCCATCTTCGCCGGAGTGAGTAAAATGCCCTCCCTTGTAGCAGAATTGCTGTGCATCCCGCAGTCAGGACAATTATTCTATTGTGAGACTTGACTAGAAAAAAGATGGCGGCAATCAGCAAAACATGTGGGAGAAAAGACCAGGGACTAAACTTTATTTTCAGGGGTGTGACAGCGCAGTGCGTGGTCAGCTCTCGTTTCAGGTCTTCAAACCCATTGACGTCCGAAGGAATTCCTATCAGCCGCTGTGGTTCGCCACCCCTCACAAGTAGCCAGCCGTGGTATTCATGGAGCGAGGCAATCTGAGCTAGCGGTATTTCACCCGTTGCCCCATCTTCGTGTCTTTGAATTAACTTTTCGGTTGTCAATTCCCACTGAAATGTATGCATGACTTTCCACTTGGCTTCCTTGAACGACAAAACATAAACAACGACAACCGCTGCTAACACAATCGCACCCGCCAACCATGCGAGCGCGAGGTCCGTGGAGCGGCCAGTGCCTTCCGGTTCGTAGATGGAAAACAAGAAAATACCGATGAGCACGGCAATTGCGCCCCAGCCGAAGATACGAAAGCGGCGCTGATAAGACCGAGTTGTTGGCGCCGAGTAGAGGGGCATAGGCCTGCGAGTATAAAACATGCGAGCCAGTTCCTGATAAGTTAGCTCCCCGGACAGTGACTCGCTAGGAGCGCTTTACATCGCGGCGCGTATTGGCTAGCGTTAGCGGGAACCCGAAATGGACACGCTGACCTCCGTCAAAGACCTGCTCTTTACGCTGCTGCTGAAGGTGGCGGCGGCGACCTCGTTTGCGGCATTGCTGGCGCGCTGGACGGCCTTCCGCCGCGTGCTCTTCACCGAGGAGCGCGACGCCGATCAGAAACTGAAGCTCATGGTCTTCATGACGCCGCCGCTGATTCTCGGCGTTACGCTGCGCCTTGTTGGCTTTCCGTATCGTTTCGCGGACCTCTCGCTCGAAGGCGCGTTCCTGCTCGGGTTGCTCGGCGGGCGCGTGCTCGGACCCATCGGCGGCGCAATCGTCACCATCCCCGCGCTGCTGAATCACGAGTGGCTGGGCATGCCCCTGGCATCCGCGGCGGGATTGCTCGGCG
>JBGOWC010000234.1:0-4138 GCA_041478415.1 Terriglobia bacterium | reverse complement strand
GCCCGCTTTGGCGAGATAGAACGCCGTGACGAGGCCGTTGTGGCCGCCACCGATGACGACGATTTTCTTTCCGAGGGGCATGGTCAGTTTTTCTTTCCGTTCGAGGAAGAGCCCTTCCATTCCTTGAGGATGACCTGGCTGGCGATGCGTCCGGGAGCGCCCATGATGCCGCCGCCGGGATGGGTGGCCGAACCGCACATATAGAGGTTTTGAATCGGTGTGCGGTAGTAGGCCCAGCCGGCAACGGGCCGCAGAAAGAAAAGCTGCTCGAGGGAAAGCTCGCCCTGAAAAATGTTGCCCTGCGTGAGACCGAACTCGCGCTCGAGATCGAGCGGCGTCAGCACTTGCCGGCCAATGATGATTTTTTTCAGATTCGGCGCATGCTCGGAGAGCGTCTCGATGACCGTGTCGCCAAACTTTTCCTTTTGATCGTCCCAGGTGCCTTCGCCGGGGGCGAGTTTGTACGGCGCGTACTGGACAAAACAAGAAAGGACGTGCTTGCCCGGCGGAGCGACGGAAGGATCGGTGAGGCTGGGAATGACAATATCAATGTACGGGCGACGCGAGAACCGGCCGTACTTCGCGTCATCGTAGGCGCGCTCCATGTACTCGATACTCGGTGAAATCGAAATCGCGCCGCGAAGATGGGCGCCCGGACCGGGCAGGCACTTGAATTCCGGCAGCGCATCGAGCGCGAGATTCACCTTGCCGGACGAGCCGCGGTACTTGTAGCGCCGCACGTCTTCCAGGAATTCGACGGGAAGCTCGGATGGATCGAGAAATCTTTCGAACGTGAGATGCGGGTCAACACTCGAAGACACGACGTTCGCCGAAATCTCTTCGCCATCCTGCAAGACCACGCCCGCCGCCCGGCCGTTCTTCACCAGAATCTTCGCGACCGATGCTTTCGTGCGGATTTCAACGCCGGCTTCGCGCGCCGCCGCGGCGATGGCGTTGGAGATGGCGCCCGTGCCGCCGCGGCTGAACCCACAGGAACGAAACGCGCCGTCAATTTCGCCCATGTAGTGATGCAGGAGAACGTAGGCCGTGCCGGGCGAGCGAATTCCGAGAAACGTGCCGATGATGCCGGAGGCGGACATGGTGGCCTTGAGCACGTCGGTCTCGAACCACTGATCGAGAAAATCCGCCGCGCTCATGGTCATGAGCTGGATCAGCGTGTAGCGCTCGTCGGAGGAAAGCTGCTGAAACCGGCGGCCGAGGAAATAGAGCCGGTTGAGGTCGCGCGGATTCAGGGAGGTCGGATCCGGCGGGATCATGGAGAGGATGGGCTTCACGAAGCGGCACAGCGGCACCATCATCTTGCTGAATTCGTCGTAGGCCTCAGCGTCCACGCGCGAGTGACGGCGAATCTCGCGCAGCGTCTTGCCGTGGTCGTTCACGCGCCAGAGATAATCGCCGCCGGGCATCGGGGTCATGGTGCCGTCGAGGGGAAGGATTTCGAGGCCGTGCCGGGGCAGATCGAGCTCGCGGATGATCTCCGGCCGCAGCAGCGAGACAACGTAGGAGCACTCGGAGAAGTGAAAGCCCGGAAATATTTCTTCCGTAACCGCCGCGCCGCCGAGGACGTGCCGCCGCTCAAGGACCAGGACTTTCTTCCCGGCGCGTGCGAGATAGGAAGCGTTGACGAGACCGTTATGGCCTCCGCCGATCACGATTGCGTCATAACGCTGAGCCATTCGCCGGTTCCCCGCCCCGCGCGCCTCACACACTTTCATCGCGCACGCAAAGACCGCACATTGTACTGGGGGCTGAAGCACAGAACAAGTGCGTCTGAGGGCAGGATGGGACTTCGCCTTTTTTCCTGAAGAGTATCCTTGACATCTACGTTACCTTGGGACTAGCCTCTCCCAACCTTGGTTCTTCAGGAGTTCAAACATGCCACCCGCCAAACCTCCGATTCCCGGATCGAAGTATGAGATCGCTGCACCCAAATCCTACCGAGCCTTTAAGCCGCCACTCCCGGAAGTGGCGCCAGCAAAGCCGGAAGCGGTGCGGCTCAAACTTGCCGTTCCAGCAGCGGAGGAGCCTGCCGTTGAAAAGCGGGCGATCTGGATTGTGCACGGCATGGGGCAGCAGATTCCCTTCGAAACTCTCGACTCGCTCACCGAAGGCATCAAGCTCGTTGGCAGACCCCCCTCGGGGGCTACGGAGATCATCCCGCGCTATCGCGCCGTGAAAATCGGCGATCAGGTCTTGCAGCGCGTCGAGGTCAATGTGCGAAATGCTCGCGGCGTCGAGCGCGAGCTCCATCTCTATGAAGCCTACTGGGCGCCCAAGACGGAGGGCGCAATCAAACTCCGCGAAGTCATCGGGTTTCTCTTCGAAGGCGGGCTGCGCGGAGTCATCAATTCGATCAAGATGTTTCAGCGCGCCATGTTCGGCGGGATGTCGAAATTCAGAATCCCCTTGCATGCTCCCATCATGATTGCGCTCACGCTTATGGTCTTGCTGGCGCTCGTGGGCGTGAATGCGGTCATCGTCGCGGTCGGCGCGGCCCAATACAATCTTCCGGGCATCCGCGAATTGCACATCAGCGGTCACTGGGACGCGCTCACTGCGAGCGCCAGCGCGCTGACCGCAATCGTCATGACGTTCGCCACCATCCTTTTTCTCGCCGTCGCTGCGAAACCCGCCGGATTGCCCCGCCCGGTAAAAATCCTCATCTCCATCGTCACCTGGCTTGGCTGCGCCGGCACCATCTTCGGTATTATTTACGGCGCCGTCGTCCTGTGGCTGATCGCCCTGGGCAAATGCCAGGATTCATGGATTCTCCGATTGCCCTTCCCCGAGCTTCAGGGCGTCTCAACGTTCCTGATTCTCTGCTCCCTGGTCTTGATCGGTTTAACCCTTTTTCTCCGCGCCTTGTTCCGCGCACCGGAAGAGGCCGGTTTCCGGGATGGTCTTTCCCTGCTTCTTTTTCTGTCCTCCTTCGTTTTTCATCTGGCGGCGCTCCTCGCCCCCTTCACAATCTACTTCTGGATTGACCATTTTCCCGGCAGCGTCTCTTGCCTAGCGTGGTGGTTCGGCAAGACGTTTTGGGTGTGGCCGGTTCTGATCGCCCTCAGCTACATGGTTCGCACGCTGATCGTGCAGTACGTCGGCGACATCGCGATTTACATCACGCACAACCAGATCGACCGCTTCGACGCGATTCGCAAAGCCATCAAGGATCTCGCCTATTCCTCCGCCTCCGCCGTTTATCTGGCGCGCAACGACACCGACACGGGCTTCGAATACAAGAAGGTCGCGGTTGTGGGTCATTCGCTCGGTTCGCTGATCGCCTACGACGCGCTCAACCGCCTGGTCAACGAGGATTCGCTCACGGGCAGCCACATCGACGTGGCCGGCCGCACCGGCGGATTCGTGACCTTCGGCTCTCCACTCGACAAGATTGCTTTCTTCTTTTCCATCCAGGGCAAAACGACTTCGCACATCCGCGAGCAAATCGCCGCCGTCGTACAGCCCCTGATCCAGGACTACGCCTTCCGTCCCTTCCCCTGGATCAACGTGCGCTCCCGCCACGACATCATCTCCGGCAAGATGACGTTTTTCGATCCCCCAAACCCGCTTGTCCCGCCCGGCGTGTACGATGTGATTGACAAAGATGCCGTCGTCCCCCTCGTCGCCCACGTCCAGTACTGGCAGAACCCCACCGTGTGGAAGAATCTTTACGACGCGATTACCTAGACGCTGAACACGCACGCGCTCCGGTGAGGATGACAATTCCCTTTGGGATCGAAAGGATCGCGGATTAACCTCGCCCGACGCCAAACGGAGCTTTCGGCACGCAGTCGGCGGCAAGAATGAAACTTCTGCGCATCACCTTAAAGAAACGAATTGTACGGTCGTCCTAGTTGATTACAAATGACGAGGTTTCTGCGTTCTGTGGGCCTTTCATGCTTGCCCAATCGGTTGTGTTGACGCCGTGCAGTGGGAATGGGGTAAGTGACTGGGCTTACGCGCCGGAATACGTCTTTCGCGGGAGGAACTGGCCGGCCCCGGCCCTGCCAACAAACTGGTTCTTTTCCACGATGACGCGTCCGCGGGAAAGAGTGAGTTTGGGCGCGCCCTTGGTCTTTATGCCTTCGAACATGGAGTAATCCACGCGCATGTGGTG
>JBGOWC010000081.1:0-7409 GCA_041478415.1 Terriglobia bacterium | reverse complement strand
GTCGGCATCCATCGTGGGGATGCTGCTGTGAGCGCGAAGAATAAACCCGCGGCCAGGGCGAGCGAAGAGTTTCGCCGGGCCGATCGCGCCGCGAAGTTCATCCTTTCAAGAACCAAGCTCCGTCCAAAGATTGCCCTCGTCCTCGGTTCTGGCCTGGGCGCCTTTGCCGATGCATTCGGGAAAGCCGTTCGGATCCCCTACGCGAAAATTCCCCATTTTCCGCGTTCCACAGCGATTGGGCATGCCGGGAGGCTCGTCCTTGGGACGGTCGAAGATGTCGCAATCGTGGGGATGCAGGGCCGCGTCCATCTCTACGAGGGTTATTCGGCGAAGGAAGTCACTTTCCCCGTGCGCGTTCTTGCGCGAATGGGCGTGCGTGCGGTAATTTTCACAAATGCCGCCGGCGGTATAAGTAGCGCGTATTCGCAGGGATCTCTTGTCGTGATGAGAGATCACATCAATCTCCAGGGGGCAAACCCGCTTTCCGGGCCGAACGACGAGCGCCTCGGCCCGCGTTTTCCGGACATGACGCAAGCCTACGACCGTGAATTCAGGCGATTCGCGGCGGAAGAAGCAAAGCGTTTGGGAATCGCGCCCCATGAGGGCGTGTATGCTGCGCTGGCCGGCCCAAACTTCGAAACTCCCGCCGAGATTCGCTTTCTGCGCACAATCGGCGCGGATCTGGTTGGCATGTCCACCGTTCCGGAGGTGATTGCCGCCCGCCATTCCGGAATCCGGGTGCTCGGAATTTCCTGCGTGACGAACATGGCCGCGGGCACTACCGACAAGCCGTTAAACCACCATGAAGTGCTTGAGACCGGGGCGCGCGTGAAAGGACAGTTCGTGGCCTTGCTGCGCGCGCTGATCCCACGCATTGCGGAGGCCATCGCGTGAGCGAAAACGATGCGTTGATTGCCGCGGCGCGCGCCGCCCGGGAAAACGCCTACGCGCCGTACTCGAATTTCCGCGTTGGCGCGGCTCTGCGCGCCACTTCAGGGAAAATCTTCGGCGGCTGCAACGTCGAGAATTCGACCTACGGCCTCACCGTTTGCGCCGAGCGCGTGGCCATCTTCAAGGCTCTCTCTGAAGGAGAGCGCGGCTTCGACGCCATCGCCGTCGTGACAGACACGGACACGTTCACGCCGCCTTGCGGGGCGTGCCGGCAATTGATCTGGGAATTCTGCGGCGACGCTCGGGTCGTCCTCGCAAACCTAAGAGGCGCCGTGGAAGTCCTCCAAATGCGTGACCTCTTTCCAAAGCCATTCGATGCGTCGCATCTGTGAAAAAGACGCAAGGGAAAAAACCATGAACCGAAACGTTGCCAGAGTCGTGCTGGCGATGGTGATGCTACTGAACATCAACGCTGTCCACGCCCAGACGGCGGCTGCAAAAGAACCGGCTCAGAGAAACCATGCTTATCGACGGGCCGACTTGATGATTACAGGCGGTACGATCGTCACGATGGACGATGCCCGGCGCGTCATCGAAGACGGAGCCATTGCCATTCGAGCTGGCTTGATCGTCGCCGTCGGCACTCGCGCGGAAATCGAGGCCCGTTTCGTCGCGCCGCGGCGAATCAATGCCCGCGGAAAACTCGTAATCCCAGGCCTCATCAACGGCCACACTCATGTGCCGATGACCCTTCTCCGTGGATTGAAGGATGACGTGACGCTGGAAGAATGGCTTACGAAATCCATTTTCCCCGCAGAAGCCAAGAATGTGAATGAGGAGTTCGTCCGCTGGGGTACGCGGCTGGCGGCGCTGGAAATGATTCGTGGTGGCACGACCACTTTCGCTGACATGTATTATTTTGAGGACGCGATCGCCGAAGAGACGAAGGCTGCCGGAATGCGCGGCGTGCTCGGTGAATCGGTGCTCGACTTTCCGACGCCGGACAACAAAACACCCCAGGATGCGCTCGCCTACTCGGAGAACTTTCTGAAACGCTGGCGCGGTGATTCCTTGATTCGTGCCTCGATCGCCCCGCATTCCATCTACATCTGCTCCGAAAGGACGCTGCACGATTCGGCCGCTCTGGCACGAAAATATTCGGCGCCGATCCTCATCCATGTGGCGGAGACGAAAAAGGAGCGCGAAGATAGTCTGGCGAGAAATGGTGTTTCCCCGGTAGCGTACCTTGATCGCCTGGGAATTCTTGGGCCGGATGTGATCGCGGCGCACTGCATCTGGGTGGACGCGGCGGACGAAAAATATCTGGCCGAGCGGCATGTGGGCTGCGTGCACAATCCGGCCAGCAACATGATGCTGGCGAGCGGCGTGGCGCCCGTGCCGGAGCTTCGCGCCGCGGGCGTCGCCGTGGGCCTCGGAACCGATGGCCCCGCGGGCAGCAACAACGACCTCGACTTGATGGAAGAGATGGGCCTGGCGGCGAAGCTGCAGAAGGTTTCTCGCATGGACCCGCGAGCCCTGGGCGCGCGCGACGCGCTGGCGATGGCCACGATCGAAGGCGCGCGGGCGCTGCACATGGAGAAGGAGATCGGCTCGCTCGAATCGGGGAAGAAGGCCGACTTCATCCTGCTGGGACTCGACGAGCCGCACGCGGTGCCGATGTATGACGTGTACTCGCAAATCGTGTATGCGCTAAAGGGGAGCGACGTCGAGACCGTGGTGATCGGCGGAAAGATCGTGATGCGCGACCGCACGGTCCTCACGCTGGACCAGGCGGCGATCGTCGCGAAGGCGCGTGAGTATCGGAAAAAGGTGGAAGAATCGCTGATCCCAATAAAGAAGTAGGGAATGGTCAGGCTGACTTTTTCGTCCATGCGCCGATGATGGCGCCCATCAGGCACAGGCCGACAAGCGAATAGAATTCATTGATGGCGAAGAGTCGGTGTGGCCGCATCTCATACATGTAGGTTGTGTAGGTGAGCGGACCGATGAATCCGATCCAGACCAGCACGCCGACCGCCGCACCTCGCCCGGCAGTGTTGGCATTGCGCCAGATGCAAAGCTGCGCCAGCACGAAAGCGATCAGGAGATTCAGCGCCAACGAAATGACGTAGGGCAGGACGGGACTCATGCTGCGGGCCTGCTCCTCGGTGATGTTTTCCAGCGCCATCCACGGCTTTCTGAAAAGCACCACGAACCAGACTGCCCCAAGCAGCCAGTAAACTACAGCGGAGACGACCACGGCCGGGTAATTCGTTTTCATTGCTTATTCCTCGCGTCTGGACTTGACCGCCGCAATCTGCCGGTTTGCCGGGAGACCCGTCGCGGCGGGATGTTGCGGAGAGTCTGCTGATGCCGTGAAGCAATGTCAAGCATCTGAGGGCGTCGGGGACAGAAAGCAAACCGAACATGAAAACCTGATTTGCCGGATCGTTGCGGCGTAGGCCATGTTCGGGCCTGATTCCGCTGGCATGGTACTCGAGTACCGCCGGGAGAGCGGGCGATTTGGTACCGTCAAGCTATTGCCCTGTTCGGGGCCTGAGCGCAGGATGGCCGATGTGTGGTCATCGTTCGTGCTGGCTTTTTCGCTGCTGTCGGGCCTGCACTTCGCCGTGTTGTTCACACGGGTCGCGATGCTGAGACAATCCGGGTTCGCATCGGCTTAGATTTCAACGCAAAGTATTCAAACAAAGAGGCTTAGGTCCCCGAATGGCTCTTCTTCATTTCCGATGCAAAGAACGGCGGCGGACGCAGCGGGTGGCGCTCTCGGTACCTCTGGTTGTGCGCGGGCAGACCGACGCCGGCGAGCAATTTCAAGAGAATGCGAACTCCAATTCCGTCAGCCTGCACGGCGCGGCGATGGTTCTGGAAGCGACCGTCGCCATGGGGCAGACCCTTATCCTGGAAAGTGAAGCCTCGCGGGAATCCATCGAGTGCCGCGTTGTAGCGGTTCGCCGCGGCCGAGACGGCAAAACCCACGTGGGCGTGGAATTCACCTCTTCCGACAAGAATTTCTGGCACATGACCTTTCCTGTCCCCGGGGCAAGGCCCCTCCGGCGGGTCTACCCGAACAAAGTTACAGCCTGACAAAAAACGCACCGTATTGAAAATCTCAACGCTTGCGTGGTGCCCAAATATCGCGCACGCGGCGTGAGGCAAAATTGGAAAAACGGGAGCGGCCCGGCATCGCCGGACCGCTCGTTGTTTTTCGGGGAGTGGAGCGAGTTGCGCTGCTGCTATAGTCGGGTGGAGGGCAGACGCGGGATGCGAAGCACGAATGCGCTACGAGGATTCCGGAAGGGATTTGGTGACGTGGCTGTCGCGGCGTGCCTGACCTCACTGGCGGCTGCCTTTGTTGGGGCATTGATGTTCGCTCCCTTCGTCGAAGCTCAGGACAAGAAGGTGCAAACAACACCGCCGTGCGCGCCGGGATTCGAGCTTCGGCTGAGCGCATCGGAGGCGAGGCAGGGCGGATTGCTGCTGGCGGAGGTAAGGAGCACGCAGGCGCTCGAGGAACTGAAAGGCGAATGGAGCGGCAGAGCTGTCGAGTTCTGGCGCGCGAATAGCGGCGGCAATTCGAGAAGAGAAGTGCGGCGCGCTTTGCTGGGAGTGGATTTGGAGCGGCCCTCGGGGAGTTACAACATCTCGATTCAGGCGCGGACACAGTCCGGCGAACCGGTGAGCTGCAGCGCGCCGGTGACAGTGAAGGCGGCAAAGTTTGCGACGGAGAAGCTGCAGGTCGAGAAGCAGTTTGTGGAGCCGAATGCGGAGCAATTGAAGAGGGCGGAGGAAGAGCGGCAGCGGCTGCGGGAGATTTTCGCTCGAGTGACGCCGGAGCGCTTGTGGCTAGGGAGATTCCGGCTGCCGCTCGATGGCGCGCGGACAGCAAGCAACTTCGGGCGGCGCCGGGTCTTGAATGGCCAGCCGGGCTCTCCGCACAGCGGAGCCGATTTCCCCGCAGTTACGGGAACGCCGGTGCATGCGGCGCAGGGCGGGCGGGTGGTGATGGCGGAGCCGCTTTTTTTTTCCGGCAACACCTTGCTGATTGATCACGGGCTGGGGGTTTATACATTCTACGGGCACCTCGAAGAGATTTCCGTAAAGGCGGGGCAGCTAGTGAAGGCAGGCGCGATTGTGGGGAAAGTTGGCGCGACGGGACGGGTGACGGGACCGCATCTGCATTGGGGCTTGACGGTGAACGGCGCGCGGGTGAATCCAGTGCAGATCGTCCAGCTCGCAAGAATCAAATAGGACGCGCGGAATGCGCTTGGCGCAGTAAATCCTCGCAGAAGTGAAACTCCCGAGATCTGCTTGTTTTAGCGGCTGCCGCCTTGGCGGGCCATCCTCCGCTGGCGATCCAGTTTGACCGCCGTTGTTCGCAGCGTCTCGGGGATGTTCTTGTTCGTCGTGAGGAGCTTCAAATCCTGTGCGTTGAGTATGGGGAGGATATGCAGGGACACGTCGATCGGAGTCTTCGGATTGTTCATGAGATTGCGGACGACCGTGTAGTTCTTCCGGAATTTGCGGCTGGAGGCGACGATGCGCAGGATTTCATCCGAGATGTTCGTCTGCGCGGCAAAGGCTTCTACTTCGCGGTCGGTGAGACGCGGAGATTGAAGGACCGCGCGCTGCACAACCTTGCTGCTATCGCGGATGAGAGTGCGGCGGGCTTCGGCGTCACCCTTGATGGCAAGCTGGACGCGCTGGGCAACGGTCATCTGGGAAAGTTTTTGGAGAAGCGTCAAGCGTCGGACCATGTCCGGCTCCGCGGAGACGGCTTCTTCAAGGGCGGCAGGGTCGGGCGCTTCGCCCCGGAGCTCGTGAAGCAACTGTTTCTGCTCGAGAGTGACGGACGAAGAGTGCTCGAGTGCGGCGGCGAGTCCCGGAGAGGAACTGACGCGATCGAGCTCCTCCATGAGTGTCTGGATGCCGAGAGCGGAGAGATGGCGCACGATGGGAACGAGATATTCCGCGGAGCACTGGCGGTTCTTGATCATGGCGTCGCCAATCCCGGGCTTGTCGGCGAGCCGGTGCCCGCAATAGGCGAACAGAGCAGGCAGGGCAGTCTCTCGTCCGAGCGCTTCCACGAAGGATTCGCGCGACTGGGTCAGCAAGACTTCTTGCGCGCGGCGGGAGATGATCTCGTCGGCGTCGCCCGCGAGAACCGTCAAAATCTCCACGCGGTCGGCGGCGCGGAGAGAGATCGAGCCCGAGCAGACGGCAAATTTGCGCTCGCGGGAGGCGCGCCCTGCGCGGAGTTCTTCGATAATTTCAGGGTTGAGTGGGTCCACCGGTAGCCAGCCTCAGGTCTTTGCGACTCAAGAGAATTGTACCCGAGGAACCCGGTGCGCCAACCGGGGGCATCGCCTGCCCGTTCAATTCCAGCAACACGGCGGAGGAATCCGCCGTGGTCACCTCGAACTGCTCTTTTGCGGAGAAGTGGCGATTCTCGCCGGCACGGAGCTCCGCATCAAGAAGGACCGTCTCATCGGCGACGATTCGCACGCGGGTCGCGGCGCTGGTCGATACGGAGAGATCCAGGGGCATTTCCTGCCTGGCTGTCGCAGCAACCGCTTTGCCGGGAAGCGCGACTGGCACGGCAGCGACAGTCGGAGATTCCGGTTGCGCCGATATGGGAGCAGCGGTGCGCGCACGACGCGCGGCGTAGCGCCGCCAGCCATACACGCCGCCGGCAATCAGTCCGAGAAGAAGCAAGAGCACCACGACCGCCGGCAGCCAACGCGGCGGCGATGATTTGTAGCTTTCGGCGGGCGGAGGCGTCGCGGGGATTTGCTCCTTGCGCGCCAGGTCGAATTCGGCGAGGAGACTTTCCTCGGCGAGTCCCAGGTAGCGCGCAATGGTGCGGACAAAGCCGCGGGGGAACACGCCGCCGGGCAGCTTGCCCCAGTCTTCGTTTTCGAGCGCTTCGACGTACCGCGTTGCGATGCGCGTCGCGGAAGAAATTTCCTCCCGCGATACCTCTCTCATCTCGCGCTCACGCTTCAGTCGTTCGCCGAAATTTCCCTTGGTCATGAACCGAATTCTGCTGAAAGTTTGTGGCCCGCGGTCCCGACAAGTCGGTATCGCTTCCCTTCGAGGAACTATAGGCGGGCCGTAATGGTGTGTCAAACCGGGGTTTGCGGGCGGCTGTGGGAATGGGAGGTGAGGGAGCGCCCGCGATGCCGGTATGGCAACGCTCGGCGACGAGTTCCTTGCACGCCGGAGAGTGCGATGCCTATACTGACAACGATTCAGGATTTACGGCGAATCTTGTCCGCGGGGAGCGCGCAGGCGAACCGGCGGAGAAATGGTCACACGGGTTCAATCACACGTGGAGGAAGTAAAGCAGTTCCCGGCAGTAGAGCGGCGCCGCAGCCCCGCTGTGCCCTTTGAACAGCGCGAAGCGGGCGAGGTCGCCATTTTTCACGAGCTCGGCAAAGCCCTCACTTCTTCTCTCCAGCTCGACCAGGTTCTCAGCACAATCATGGAGAAGATTGACG
>JBGOWC010000306.1:0-3202 GCA_041478415.1 Terriglobia bacterium | reverse complement strand
GGCATCCAACCGGGTGAGGGAAGCGTAATACTGGAAAAGATGACCACCTGGCACAAACACGACTGGCGCCAATTCTACGAGATAGCGCGCCGTCCCTGGCAGCGGCTCCGGCCACCGCGGCCCGTCTATCCGACGGGGATCAATCGCGTGCTGCCCGCGGCGGGTTTCAGCCTGTCTGAGCTCGACGACGCCGGAATCAACCTGGAAGTCGCCGAGCGCCTCGGCCTTCCCGTGGACGCTGGACGTGTCGGCGCCTACGGCCCCAACGTTTCCGCTTTGCGTGATTTCGTTCTCGCCTCCCGCCTCCCCACTTGACGCACATCTCTGTGCCTGAATTCCGGCCTCTCGGTTAGAATGCGCTCCGGCCGTTTCTACCGGAGGAACCCATGAAGCGCTTCGCCCTCGCCGCTCTTTTCAGCATTTTGTTGCCATCGGCGCCCTCGCCGGAATACTCCATCCAGGCCATTCGCTACGCCACGCTCCCGCAGTTTCCCGTGGCGGAGCTGGTCATCGGCGCCCCCAAAGACGAAAAAGTGGACATCGCCATGGTCATCTGGCTCGTCCGCGGCGGCGGCCACGCCATCCTCTTCGACAGCGGTTTTCACCGCGAGAAATGGTTCAAGGACTATCCGATGTCCGATTTTCTCCGCCCCGACGAAGCCGTCAAGTTCGCTGGCGTAAAGCCCGACGAAGTCACCGACGTCGTCATCAGCCATGCGCACTGGGACCACATGGGCGGCATGGATCTCTTTCCGAAAGCCATCGTGTGGATTCAGAAAAAAGAGTTCGCCTACTACACCGGCGACGCCTGGCAACCGGGCGGCCAGCATGGCGGCATCGACCCCGATGACGCCGCCGTCCTCGTCCGCCTCAATACCGAAGGCCGCCTGCGATTAGTAGATGGCGACGACGTCGAGATTTTTCCCGGAATCCGGGCCTACACCGGCGCGCGCCACACCTTTTCTTCGCAGTACATTCGCGTGGACGGCAATCCGCCGTTCGTCCTTGCCTCGGACAATTGCTATCTCTACCGCAATCTCGCCGAGCATCGAGCCAGCGCCACATTCTCCGAAGCCGATCAGCCCGCCAACATCAAAAATCAGGAGCGCATGATCCAGCTCGCCGGCTCCCCCGACCGCGTCGTCCCCGGCCACGACGCCCTGCAATTCACAAAATTTCCCACCCAGGGCCGCATCGCCCGCATCCGCTGACGATCCAACGAGGGCTATTTCTTCGCGGCGTCGGCTGATGTAGCGCCGGGCTTGCCCCCTATGCATCCCGGGAGATTTTGTCGGGAGGCCCGGCAGGCTCGCTTCCCGAATTCCGTCAGATGCGTCTCATCAAATAGGAGCCTTGGCCAATGATTCGGTCGGTGCTTGTTCTCCTGACCATCTGCCTCACCGCTGCCATTCAAGCGCAGCAACCCTCCCCCGTCGACCACGATAAAGGTGTCAAAGACCGGGGCGACGTCGTCATGGGCTTTTCGCACGAGAAGACCGCCCACCATTTCCTCCTCTACGCCGATGGCGGCGCCATCGAGATTGAGGTCAAGGGCCAAAATCCCGAGCCAGCGGAGCGACGAGCGCCTCTCGCTAGTCCCGACGCCTCCGGACAAGGGATTTCTCCCAACGACACGGCCATTCGGGACCAGATCCGCATGCACCTTACCCATTTCTCCCGTCTGTTCGCGGAGGGAAATTTCATCGGCCCGATGCTCATCCACGCGGAAAATGTGCCCGGCACCGCCGTCATGAAGCAGCTCCGGGAAGAGATCCGCTATCAGGCAGAGCCGACCGAACGTGGCGCGCGCATGCGCATTACCACGGCCAACGCGAAGGCCCTCGCCGCCGTGCATGAGTTCTTGCGCTTCCAGATCAAGGATCATCGCACCGGCGACGCTACCACCATTCAACCCGCTTCAAGAAACTAGCCACGCGCGATTCTGGGCAAGCGCCGTAGGCGCGTCAGATGCTAGCCAACCCGTAAGGGCTGGGAAACTGGGAACATAGCAAGAGAATGGCGAGCGCCGTAGGTGCGACACCTAACGAGGCTGCATCCTCAGTGCGTTTTCTTGTGTGCGTTCTTCGCACCCCGGACGGTTCTACGGGGCGCTTTTTGCAACGGCTGGGGTCGTCCTAACTCTTCTCCGTTTTCGCAGATCTCCTCTCCGCAAACTCCACCGCCTCCCGAACCGTCTTTGCAATCCGCCGCGTCCGTGCCTCGGGACTCCGATAATAGAAAATACCCATCAAATGCCCGCGCCGGTGCGACGCCGACATGCGCTTCCATCCTTCCCGTGCGCGAGGCTCGCGCGCGAACGCAACCTGCAGCACCGGTGGCAACTCGCGCTCGGCTTCCATCGTGGCCAGCAAGCATTCAGCAATCTGCTCCGCCTGCCGCACGCGGGCGGCAGCGCTCTTCACCTGCGTAATCCGGTCGGCCATCCACTTGCGCGTCGAGTAGTTCAGCCCGTCGTACCACCGTCGCAGCGCGCGCATCTCGCCCAGCGCGCGCTTCAGCTCCTCAGGCAAGCTGGCCACGCGCTCCTCCGTATCGGGCTCCAGCCAAAACTTCGCGACCATGCCGAGTTTCACTTTCCCGCCCGCCTGCATCCGCTTGTTTACCAGCAGGATGTGTCCCGCCGTGCCCCACGGGAATAACGACGTCCGAAACGCGAACCTATTGATCTCCCCGCGCACCGCCAGCCGCCCCCGTGTTCCCCACACCTTCCCGACGTCCAGCGGCACGCGGATGATTGTCCATCCCAGCCGCGACTGGACGCGCTCGAGCCTCGCCTCAAACCTCTTCCTCACGGCTCTTTTCATTGTCTTCCCTATTGAAATCGGCGGGAAATTTTCAGTGTCCGCTCGCGAGCATCTCCTGCACCCGCACCGCGGCGCGAAGCACTCTCGCATCCTGACCGTGGTCGGCGGTGAGTTGCAGCCCAAGCGGCAACCCGCCTGGAACCGGCATGGGAATAGAAATTGCCGGTGTTCCCAAAGCAGTCCACGGCGCGTTCATTTTCGGATTGCCGGTATATGCCAGGCCCAGCGGTGCCGGCCCCATCGCGGCCGGAGATAAGATCACCGGGGTGGCCTTATATAGTTCGGCCACTCGGGCCTTGCACTCCGCGATATATCGCCGGGCTTCGTCGTACCGCACCTCAGAGGTCTGCAGTCCCTTTTGAATCAAGTCCACAATC
>JBGOWC010000209.1:0-4497 GCA_041478415.1 Terriglobia bacterium | reverse complement strand
TCCACGATATCGCTGAGGTCGTCCACGTTGTAGAGATAGACGTTGTAGAGACTCCCGGCCGCGGGGTCCAGATTGCGCGGCACTCCCAGGTCCATTAAGAGCAGCGCGCGATTCCCGCGCGCGCTCATCGCCCGCTCGATGATCTCCCGGCGCAGCACGGCTTCTTCGGCCGAGACCGACGACACGACGATGTCCGGTTGGACCAGCGCCGCGTCCCATTCGCCCCACGGAATCACGCGGCCGCCAAACCGCCGCGCAATCTCTTCCGCGCGCTCCGCGGACCGGTTTGTGACCAACAACCGTCCAATCCCGCGATCGCGCAGTTGCGCCACCACCTGCTCGCTGATCGTGCCCGCGCCGAGAACCAACGCCGCGCGCTCCCGCAGCTTTCCGAAAATGCGCTCCGCGAGCTTGACGCCAGCCGACGCCACCGACATGGGCCGCGTCCCCAGCTCTGTTTCTGTGCGGACCCGCTTGCCCACCTCGAGCGCTCCCTGGAAAAGCCGGTTGAGCACCGGCCCCGTCGCGCCAAGCTCGTGCGCCGCGCGATACGCCTCGCGCACCTGGCCGAGAATTTCGGCCTCGCCGATCAGCATCGAATCGAGGCCCGCCGCCACGCGGAAGAGGTGCCGCACGGCGTCGCGGTCATAGTGCTGGTAAAGCGAGCGGTGCAGCTCCTCCGGACGCACCGCGTGAAATGTGCTGAGAAACGCGGAGAGCGCCGCCGCGGTTTCCCGCATGTTTTCCGGCGGCACGCCGTATACTTCGCTCCGGTTGCAGGTCGAAAGCACCAGCGTCTCTTCCAGGATTCCGCGCGCGCGCAATTCTTCGGCGGCGCGGCGCGCCTGCTCCACCGTGAACGACACGCGCTCGCGCACCTCGACGGGCGCCGTGCGGTGATTCAGTCCGACGAGAATGATTTCCATTCCGATTCCCGCGCCTTTAGAAATAGCGGTGAGATCTCGACAAAAATAGATTCACCACGGTAAAGCTCAGAACGACGATTACAAAATTGAAGATGCATAGTTTCGAGGCGCGAGCCCCGCGCCAGGTTGTCGTCCGTCCCAAGAGCAAATAGGCGGCATACAAAACCAGAACCAGGAGCGTCACTACATATTTCGAATCGTAGTGCCAGACCTGGCCCGTGAGGCGGTCCACGGAAACAAAACCCAGAAGAGTCCCGATGATGATCGCCACCAGACCGACCAGAACGCTGCTCCGGCTCATGCGCTCGAGCAATTCGAGCGATGGAAATTGCCACACGATCGTTCCGAGCTTGCGCCCGCGCAACAGTCGCTCCTCCCCGAGGAACATGAGGCTCAAGACGAAGGACAAGGCGAAGGCCGCGTACGCCAGTATGCTCAGCGTCACGTGCAGGGCAAAGACCGAGCCCCGCGCCGGCGGCGGCATGGGCATGGGCGGGCGCCAGAGGTGCCCTGCAAGAAAAAACACTAGGATGAAGGGCAGGACGAACGCCCCCACCGACCGCTGGCGGTGATACAGCTCTAATCCAAGATACGTGAGCCCCAGCAGCCATCCAAACAGCGACAGCGAGCCGTACAAATCCTGGTAGGGGACGCTATGCAGCCAGCGCGACCTTTCCAGGAGGACCGCGTAGTGCAGAATCATGCCCAGAGCGAGCAATGCGGTCGCGGCCCGGCCGGTTGCACCGGGTTGGCTGTAGAGCGAGCGCAGATACAGCGCCAGGCTCGCGGCGTAGGCCAGGACGGTCAGGACGATCAGCTCTATGGTCATCAGGTCCGATTTCGCCGGCAGCGGCCGGAATGCGGCTTCTTTCGCAGGGCCGGGATTACACGCGCCACTCTTCGCACAAGTATAGCCCACGGCCGGATGACAGGACATACGAAGCGGCGCCCTCGGCAGATGTTTGGCACTAGTGATATCCTCGGAGAGCGAACGAATATGCAACTTCCCAGTGCGGTTATGAACCAGGCCGGAGAACTCAGCCAGACGGAGCTTTTCCTCCGCGCGTGCCGCTGCGAACCCGTTCCGCGGGTGCCGGTCTGGATGATGCGCCAGGCGGGCCGTTATCTCCCCGAATACCGCGAAATCCGCGCAAAGCACGCCTTTCTCGAAGTTTGCAAAACCCCTGACCTCGCCGTGGAGGTCTCGCTCCAACCCTTCCGCCGGCTTGGTGTGGATGCGGTGATCGTCTTTTCGGACATCCTCATCCCCGCCGAAGCCATGGGGTTGCAGCTCGAGCTCGGCGACTCCGGGCCGAACTTGCCCGAGCCGGTGCGTTCCGCCGCCAGCGTGGAAAAACTCCATCTCTTCGATCCCGAGCGCGAAACCGGATTCCTGCCGGAAGCGATTCGCCGCCTGTGCCGTGAGCTCGGGCCATCCGTGCCCGTGCTGGGTTTTGCCGCCGCCCCCTGGACCCTTGCGTGTTACATGGTCGAGGGCCGGACTCGGGAAGGTTTTGCAACGGTGAAGAGTTTTCTCTCGGCGGAGCCGCGCACCTTCCGGCTGTTGCTCGGCAAGATCGCACAGGCAACGATTCTGTATTTGAAGGCCCAGGTCGCCGCGGGCACTACGGCCGTGCAGCTCTTTGACACCTGGTGTGGCGATCTCTCGCTGCGCGATTACGAAGAGTTCGCTCTCCCGGCCACGCAGGAGATTATTTCCGGGCTGCGCAGTTCGAAAGTGCCGGTAATTCTCTACACCAAGGCTTCGCACCACCTCCTGCCGGCCGTGGTTCGCGCCGGCGCAGAAGTTCTCAGCGTGGACTGGCGTGTTTCGCTTGGTGAATTGAGAGAATTGGCCGGGCCGCGCATCGCGCTGCAGGGGAATGTGGACCCAACAGTTCTCTTCGGCCCACCCGAAACGATCCGCCGTGCCGTAACGGAGACAATCGCCGAGCTCGGCGGCGCGGGGCACATTTTGAATCTAGGCCACGGGATTCTGCCGGCCACGCCCGTCGAAAACGCACAACTCTTTATCCGCACCGGACAGACGACCCCGATTCGCCGCGAGCAACCCGCGGCACAGGATTAAGCACCGTGCCCGCGAGCCATCCATCCCTCGAAGAAATGCGGCGCGAACTCCGCGTCGCTCCTGAATTCCTCGCGCGGTACGACCTTCCCGGCCCGCGCTACACCAGCTACCCGACCGCGCCCGTCTGGAGTGATTCGTTTGGTGCGGCGGATCTCGAAGCGGCGCACGCCGACGCAGAGCGCGCCGCCTCCCCTGCCTCGCTTTACTTTCACATTCCCTTTTGCGAGAGCCTGTGCCTCTTCTGCGCGTGCAACGTGGTCATCCAAAAAGACAAGAGCGTGGCCACGCCCTATCTCGACACTCTGAAGCGCGAAATCGAGCGCATCGCCCGCAACGTTTCACGTACGCGCCCCGTAGTGCAGTTCCACTGGGGCGGCGGGACACCCACGTATCTGACGCCGGAGCAGATGGAGGATCTCTTCGATTTCACGCGCGCGCATTTTCATCTCGCTCCGGATGCTGAAATCGGTATCGAAGTGGACCCTCGCGTAACGACTCCGCAGCATCTGCAAACCCTGCGGCGGCTGGGCTTCAACCGCCTCAGCATGGGCATTCAGGATTTTCATCCCGAGGTGCAGCAGACCATCCACCGCGTCCAGCCCTATGAATTAACGCGCGATCTTCTGTTTGAAGCGCGGCGCCTCGGATTTGACAGTATCAACGTGGATCTGATTTACGGTCTTCCCTTTCAAAGTCCCGTGCGATTCGCGACTACCGTGGACCAGATCCTGACGCTCGCGCCCGATCGCATCGCGCTCTTCAGCTACGCGCACGTTCCGTGGCTCAAAAAGCAGCAGGGGGCCTTCGTCGGGCACTTGCCCGATGGCGCGGAGAAGTTTGAAATCTTTCGCACCGGGCTTACAAAATTCCTCGAAGCCGGCTATCTCTATATCGGAATGGACCACTTCGCCAAGCCCGGCGACGAACTGGCCGTGGCGCAGCGCAATCGCACGCTGCACAGAAATTTCCAGGGCTATACCACTAAGGCCGGGGCCGACCTCTACGGCATGGGCGTGAGCGCGATCAGTTCCGTGCAATCGAGCTACGCGCAAAACCCACGCGCGGTCCAGGATTATTCCAAAGCCGTTGCCGAGCGCGGCATCGCCACCGTTCGCGGCTATAAACTCTCCGGCGAAGACCGCCTGCGCGGTGCAGTGATCAGCCGCCTGCTGTGCCATACGGTCATTCCCAAGCGCGAAATCAGCGCTCAATTCAGCGTGGACTTCGATGAATATTTTGCCGGGGAGCTGAGCCGCCTCGCGCCGATGCAGGAAGATGGCCTGGTCGTTCTTGGGCGGGACGAGATTCACGCCACCTGGCTCGGCCGCATTTTCATTCGCAATCTGGCAATGGTCTTCGACCCCTACCTCGAAAAACAGCATCTGAGAGACAAGCCTCTTTTTTCGAAAACACTGTGAGCACCCCCTCCGGAATCAGCGCGCCATGACCGCACAGCATTCTGTCGTGGTCGTCGGCGCAGGC
>JBGOWC010000320.1:0-3106 GCA_041478415.1 Terriglobia bacterium | reverse complement strand
CGAACTACGACTTCTCGGCGATCGTGGACGGCGCCAAACTCGTCGTGGATACGCGCAACGCCACCCGCCGCTTGATCCGCCACCGCGAAAAGATCGTTCTCTGCTGACCGCCGATGCGCCCGCTTGACGAAGAGATACGCCGGCAACTCGAAGAGAGCTGCCGTGTGAAACAAAGCCTTTCCGCTGAGCTGGTCGGACGCATCGCGCAGTTCGCCGAAAAATCCGCCGCCGCCGTGCGCAGCGGCGGAAAGATCGTCTTCTTTGGAAATGGCGGCAGCGCCGCCGACGCGCTTCATCTGGCGGCGGAGCTTGTGGTGCGATTGCGGGCGGACCGGCCAGGCATCGCGGCGCTGGCGCTGAATACAAATCCTTCGGTGCTGACGGCAGCGGGAAACGATTACGGCTTCGAGCATATTTTTGCGCGGCAGGTCGAGTCGCTGGTGAATCCGAAGGACGTCCTCGTCGCGCTCTCCACGAGCGGCGCGAGCCCGAACGTCCTCCGCGGAGCGGAAGCGGGCCGCGCGCGCGGCGCTTATCTAGTTGCCCTGACCGGCGAAACCGGCGGCGCGCTGGCCGGCAAAGTGGATTTGCTCCTCAACGTTCCCTCACGCGACCCGCAGCGCATTCAGGAAGCGCATATCACCATCGGGCACATCGCGTGCAGCCTCATCGAGCAGTTGACGGCCCCGGCTTCTTCGTAGAGCCGTCGCTCCGACCGGCGCGTTTTTCTTCCTTCCGAAAAGTGAATCGAATCACTGAGCGCGAAGGAGCTCGACGCGGGCGTTGGCGAAGGGCAAGACGGCTTCGAGAAGTACCGGTGTGTGCGCGGCGTTGTTTGCGAGATAGAGCGCGAAATTCGTGTCTTTGGTCTCGACGCCGCCATCAAAGACGCGAAGCGCGATTTTCGACGCGGTGAATTGCCCGGCGGGCACGGTCACCGATTCTGCGACGCCGGCAAGGCGCGCGCGGACATCGTAGAGTTTGTGTCCGTCGAAGACCGGACTGCGCACTTCCGGCGTTTTCTTCCAATCCACGGTGCGGAGATACTGCATCATCCCGAGGGGATCACGCGTTCCTGGAACCACGCGCGCAGCCGTGGCATCGGGCGGCGCGGGTTCTCCGCCCGTGGTCATGCGCAGAACGGAATTTACTTTCTGTCCGCGCTCGCTCAAGTGCAATTCGTATTGAAAGCTCGCCAGCGTCGCCGCATCGCTGTAGGAATCGAACTGATCATCGAGCTCGAAAACCATGCGCAGCGGATTCTGGGTGTGCGCGAACGCTTGCAGGTGCCATGCCGGGCGGCCGAGAAAGCTGCGGCGCTCGCCAACAACCAGGCGCAAAGCGGCAACATTCGAGAGTTTCGCAACATGCGCCGTGAATTCGAGACTTTCCCCGCGCGGCAGGAGGAGTCCGGCATCGGCGGGTTCTGCAGGTCCCGAGGCGGGCTTGCCGGACGGGAATGCTCTCTCCGCTGTCGAATTCGCGGTGGCGGCGGCCGGCTCTTCGATGGCAGCGGGCGCCGGCGGCTGTCCCGCCGAGGCCCGCGACCCGAGCGAAAATCCCCGTTGCGCGCCGGCGTTGTGCCAGAGCAGCCCGGCGGCTCCGATGCCGAGGAAAAGTGCGCCCAAGGCGCTCCAGTTGCGGATTCGGGGGTCCATTGTCTTAAGGGTGCCTTATGTGTGCCTTTTGTGTGACGGCGCCTGGATTCCGGGCGTTGCCTTTGCGGCATCCGTCGTACAATAACCGTTCGCGCGCGGAGAATCGTCCCGGAGTTCGGGGCCGCGCTCGACGCACCAGCGTAACAGAAAGGCGGGGCTGAGGCTTTCCGGATCGCCGCGAATCGTTGCCGCCGCGGCACCCCGTCCGCAGTTGAATCCGTCCGAGGAGGAACTCTGGCATGCGCTACCTGGTGACGGGCGGCGCCGGTTTTATCGGCTCGAACACCGTGGATGAACTGGTCCGCCGCGGCCACAGCGTCGTGGTGCTGGATGATCTTTCCGCGGGTAAAGAAGAAAATCTCGCCGAGTTCCGCAACAAAATCACCTTCATGAAGGGAACCATCACCGATCTTGAGGTGGTGCGGCGGGCGGTGCAAGAGGCGGACTACGTGCTGCACCTGGCGGCGCGCACTTCGGTTCCGCGCTCGGTGAAAGATCCGCTGGAGACGAACCGGATCAACATTGAAGGCACGCTGAACGTTTTGGTAGCGGCACGAGACGCCAAGGTCAAGCGCGTCGTCTTTTCCGCATCGTCATCGGCTTACGGCGAGACGCCAACTCTCCCCAAGGTCGAAACGATGCAACCCGCGCCGATTTCGCCTTACGGCGTGACAAAATATGCCGGCGAGCTCTACGCGCAAGTGTTCGGCCGCTGCTACGGCCTTGAAAACGTTTCGCTGCGCTACTTCAACGTCTTCGGGCCGCGCCAGGATCCCGGTTCACCCTATTCCGGCGTGCTGTCAAAGTTCATCACCTGCTGCCTGGACGACGTTCCGCCCGGGATTTTTGGGGACGGCGAGCAGTCGCGCGACTTCACCTACATTGAAAACGTGGTGCAGGCGAATCTGCTGGCGTGCGAAGCGCCGAATGCGTCCGGCAAAGTGTTCAACGTCGGCACGGGCAAGCGCTCGACGCTGAACGAAACGCTTCGGCTGCTCGGGCAGATCGCCGGAAAGAGAATTGAAGCGAAGTACGAGCCGCTGCGCGAGGGCGACATCCGCGATTCGCTGGCGGACATCACGCAGAGCCGCGAAATTCTCGGCTACGACCCGCAGGTTGCCTTCGAAGAAGGTCTGCGGCGCACCTACGAGTGGTACCGCAGCGTCCACGTCAAAGCGGGCGAAAAAGCGAGTGAATAACGGCCGGCGAGTCAGCCGTCACCAGCCGCTCAGATTTCCGCCGCAGGGAACTCGATTACGGCTGCGCGGTCTTGCCGTAACTGAGCGGCGCGCCCGGGTTCGGTTTGTCGTAAGTCCAGAAGTAGAGCGGCTCGAGTTTCTTCTGCTCAGGCCACACCTGGTTCAGCGTATCGCCTTCGAACAGCTCGCCGTTCTTCATCACCCAATGAATGGTGTTGGTGTTGTGAATGTCGTCGAGCGGGCTCTTAT
>JBGOWC010000288.1:0-3423 GCA_041478415.1 Terriglobia bacterium | reverse complement strand
ATTGCCAACGCGATTCTCTTTCCCGACCGCCACGTCATCATGTTCCCCATTCCGGTGAAGATGCGCATGCGCACGTACGTCGGCGTGATGATGGCGATCGAATTCCTCGGCACGCTGGGCTCGGGCGGTGACAACATCAGCCACATTTGCCATCTCGGCGGGATGCTTGTCGGGTACATCTATCTGCGGCGCGGATCGTTCCTCTACCGCCTTCGCAACGGCCTCACCGACTGGAAAGTGCAGCGCACGCGCAAAAAATTCGAAGTCTACATGCGCGATCACAAGAATGAACCGCCGTCGCGCCCCGACCGCTGGGTGAATTGATCTTGCCGATCTAGCCCTCGCTCACCGGGACTGTAGCGCGCAGGAAAGAATCTCCTCGGAAATATTCGCGCCAGTGACCAGCAACACTACATTCTTCCCTGCATACACTTGACCGCACTTTCGCAGTGCGGCAGTCGCCGCCGCTCCGGCGGGCTCCGCGAGGACATGCTCTTCGAGCAACAGATGCCGCACCGCCGCGAGCATTTCGTCTTCACTGACAAGCACAAACTCATCCACGAGCGCCGCGATTTCGCGGACATTTTCTTCCAAAACCTGCCGGACGGCCAGGCCGTCGGCGATCGTATCGCTTGATTCAGTCGAAACCGCGCGTCCCTCGCGGAAGGACACCGCATACGCGGGAGCGCGCTCCGCTTGCACGCCGATGATGCGCACGGAAGAACGTAATTGCTTGGCCGCAAAAGCTACGCCGCGGATCAGCGTGCTGTCCCCCACCGGGACGAAAAATACATCCATTTCCGGGACCTGCTCGACCGCCTCGCAGGCGATCGTGCCCACGCCGGGCAGCATCTCCGGCTCGACGCCGTCCACCAGATTGAACCAGCCCGACTCGGCGGCAAACCGCGCCGCAACCTCGCGCGTCGCTTCGAGAAACGCGCCCGTTTCGATAATTTCCGCGCCGTGCTCCGCAATCCGCGCGCGCTTCGCGGGATTCGGATGCTCGGGCAGATAGACCCGCGCCGGAAGGCCGAGCCGCCGCGCGGAAAACGCCACGGCCGCGCCGTGATTCCCCGTGCTGCTCGTCACCACGCCGGGAAGCGCACCGCGCTCCATGCGCCGCTGAATCGCGTGATACGCCCCGCGAACTTTGAACGAGCCCGTCGGTCCTTCGCTTTCCAGCTTGAGAAAGACGCGTGCGCCGGCTGTTGAAGAAAGCGATGCCGCAGAAATCATTCGGCTGACGGGCACGACATGGCGCAGAAGCTCGCGGGTTGCTTTGACGCGCTCAAGCGTGAGCGCCCCCGAAGGACTTTGCCCTGCGCCCGCCGAATTCGTCACGCGTCGCCGCCGATAACGTGGAATTTCATGAAGTTCGTCGTTCCGCGGACGCCCATCGGCGTGCCCGCCACGATGGCGATGATATCGCCCTTCCGGGCGAGACGCTCCTCGACCAACCGCTTTTCCGCCACCACCGGGAGTACGTCCACTTTGCGTATGTTCGGGATACTGCGCGGAAGCACGCCCCAGATCAGCGCCAGCCGCCGGCGCGTTTCCGCCTCAGGCGAAAAAGCGACGATTGGCGTCTGCGGGCGGTACCGCGAGATCAGCCCCGCCGTGAATCCGCTGTGCGTGAACACGGCAATCACCTTCATCTTCAGCTCGCGCGACGCGCGGCAGACCAGCTCCGCCACCGTCTCCGCAACCTTCAGTTGTTCGGCGGGCGCGGGCCGGGGAAATTGCTGGATGCTGGCTTCGGCTTCCTCGATGATCCGCGCCATCATGGCCACGGACTCGACCGGATATTTTCCCGCCGCGGTTTCCGCGGAGAGCATCACTGCGTCCGAGCCGTCAAAGATCGCGTTGGCCACGTCGGAGGCTTCGGCGCGCGTCGGCCGCGGATTCTGCGTCATGGATTCAAGCATCTGCGTGGCGATGATCACCGGCCGACGGAACTCCCGGGCGCGGACGATGATCTCTTTCTGCACCACGGGCACGCGCTCCGGACTCATCTCCACGCCCAGGTCGCCGCGCGCCACCATCACGCCGTCCGCCACGCGCAGAATCTCGTCCAGATTCTCGATGGCTTCCGGCTTTTCGAGTTTTGCAATGACCGGAGTGTTCTTGCCGGCCCGCCGAATTGCCGCCTTGGCCAGAAGCACGTCCTCCGGCCGACGCACGAAGCTGACCGCCACGTAATTCACGCCGTGCGCCAGCGCAAACGCCAGATCGGCGCGGTCCTTCTTCGTCATCGCTGGAACGCTCAGGCTGATCCCGGGGAGATTAATGCCTTTGTGCTCGCCGAGGTCGCCGCCGTTCACGACTTCGCAGATGACATCGGCCCCGCGCACCTGCCGTACGCGCAGCTCGATCAGCCCGTCCGCAAGGAGGATGCGGTCCCTCGCGTGGACTTCGCGCGGCAGCGGCGTAAACGTCGTGCCCACGCGCGTGGAATCGCCCAGCACCCGCGACGCGGTGATGATGAATTTCTGACCCGCGCGGAGCGTCACCGGTTTGCCTCCCGCCAGAGGCCCCGTGCGGATCTTCGGTCCCTGCAGGTCGGCAACGATCGCAATCGGCTTTTCAAAGCGGATGGACGTTTCGCGTAGGATCGAGATGCTGCGCGCGTGGTCCGTGTGCGTGCCGTGCGAAAAATTCAGCCGCGCGACGTCCATCCCTGCGCGAATCAATCGTTCGATGATGCGCGGCGAGCGGCTGGCGGGTCCGATGGTGCAGACAATCTTGCTGCGGCGGAAGGACATGATTCGTTCTGGCCCCGTGGTTTACCTGGCGACGGCAAACTCCGAAACAACGCGGTAGAGATACTGCACACCCTGCGCAAACGCCGCCAGCGGCAATCGCTCGTCTTCGCCGTGCATACGTTTCAGATCTTCTTCCGCCAGCGGAAACGGCACCAGCCCGTAGGCTTGCACGTTGTGCAGGCGGAGCTGCGCGGAATCCGTCGCCCAGGTGGATTGGAATGGCAGAACGGGCGCGCCGGGGAACTGCGCGTTGCTCACCTTCTCGATCGCCTGATAGAAGTCGTTCTCGAGCGAAGACGGCGGAGCGGCGAATCCCGCGTCCGGCTGCACTTCGAACTTCACGTGCGGATCGTTCACGAGTTTCGTGAGATCGAGAATCACGGTTTCGACGGTGTTTCCCGGCACCAGGCGGATATTCAGGTTGGCGCGCGCTTCCGCGGGAATCACGTTGGCGCGCACGCCCGCCGTCAGCATGGTCGGCGAAATCGAATCGCGCAGCATCGAATTCCAGAGCGGGTTCGCGTCCGAAAGCACCCGCTGCGCGTGATCGCCGCGGTCCGGCGTATCCAGCGCGCGCATCCATTTGGAAAGTTCCGCGTCTTCGATTTTTGCGAGCTCTTCAAAATAACGCCGGACGATGCTCGTGGGATGCGCCGGCGCT
>JBGOWC010000352.1:0-2707 GCA_041478415.1 Terriglobia bacterium | reverse complement strand
CGTCAGGTCTTGACTACATAATTTTCAAGTGCGGTGTGATTTACGGCCGCGGCGATCACATGCTCGATCACTTGAGCCATGCGCTGTATACATTTCCCGTCTTTGGCCTTGTTGGAATGAAGGAAAAGCCGATGCGACCCCTCGCCGTTGAGGATCTCGTGCAAGTCATTGCAGCCTCCTTGAAGGACGAGCGACTCACTCGGAAGACGCTGAGCATGACAGGCCCCGAAGAAATCATCTTGGGTGAAGCGGTCCGGCGAGTTGCAGAAGTTCTCGGAAGGCGCCCGTTGTTCATTCGGCTTCCCATTGTTTTTCATTTCGGAATCGCCTGGCTTGCGGAATGCACGATGAAGATCCCCCTGGTTGCGCTGGCGCAGTTACGGATTCTTTCCGAGGGAATTGTCGAAGCCCTCCCGCCCTGCGAAACCCTGCCGGAGGATCTTCGGCCGGCAAAATGCTTCAGTGGCGACCAGATTCGTCGTGGACTGCCGGAGCCGGGTGGTTTCGGATTTCGAGATCTACTCTGGTGTAAAACAAGCTGATGCTCTGCCAGTACGCGTGAGAACAGCAAGGAGGTTCGATGGCGATGCGAACGGCCGATGTATGGCGATGGCAGGGGAGCGTCACGCGCGGGCAGTACGCGCTGCTCGGTGTTGCAGCGTTTCTCGTGAAATTCGGCGTGGATAACATCGTCGCGCATCTGTTGTTTCACCGCGCGTGGGGCCTCTTCAGCTATTGGCAGCCGATCAACTACGTGGCGCGAATCACTTCGCTGCCTGCGCCGGAGGCTTCCTTCGCCGGAACGATGGTGGCCGTCGCGAATCCGTTCATCTGGTTCGGCATCGGGCTGACGGTTTGCCGCTTGCGCAACGCGGGAATTCCCACCTGGCGTGCAATTTTGTTTTTCATTCCCTATGTGAATCTCGCCTTCTTTGCGGCGCTCTGCGCGTTGCCCGAAAAGGAAGAATGGATTTCCGGTGAGACGGCCGCGGCTCGCGGCAAATCCATGGACGAAGATTTCGTTTCCGAGCGCAGTCTTAGAGATGCAGCCCTCGCCGTCGGCGTCTCTCTGTTGTTCGGTTTGGCGATGGCGTATCTCAGCACGACCCTGCTCCGTTCGTACGGACTTGGACTGTTTGTCGGGCTTCCCTTTGGCATGGGATTGATTGCTTCGCTCATTCATGGTTGGCACGCGCCGCGAGGGCTCGGCAGCCGAATCGGCGTTGCCATGGTGGCGGTCGCAATTTCCGCATTTCTGCTTATGGCGCTGGCAGTAGAGGGGGCGATTTGTCTGGTCATGGCCGCCCCCATCAGCCTGGCGCTCGCGGCGATGGGCGCGTGGTTCGGATACTTGATTCAGGGGAGCCCCAGCGCGCGCCGCAGAGCGCCGGCGGCGATGGCGATTGTTCTCCTCTCGGTACCGGGTCTCGAGACCGGCGAGGCGATTCTCCATCGAGAGCCGCCGGTCTATCGCGTCGCGTCTTCGGTAGAGGTGAACGCGGCGCCGGAAGTTGTGTGGCAGAAGGTCGTGGCATTCTCCGAGATTCCGGAGCCGCGCGAGCTTCTCTTCCGCGCGGGGATTGCGTATCCGATCCGCGCGGAGATCAGCGGCGCGGGTGTTGGCGCGGTGCGGCACTGCGTTTTCTCGACGGGACCGTTCGTCGAGCCAATCGAAGTGTGGGACGCGCCGCGGCAGTTGAAATTTTCGGTGACGGAGAATCCCGCGCCGATGCGGGAGCTTTCACCGTATTCCGACATTGCGCCGCCGCACTTGCACGGTTTTCTCGTTTCGAGCGGCGGCCAGTTCGTGCTCACCCCGCTGCCGGGTGGGAGGACGCGGCTCGAAGGCACGACATGGTACCGGCACAGTTTGTGGCCAGCGTCGTATTGGAAACTTTGGTCCGACTACATCATTCACCAGATTCACCTGCGCGTTCTGCGCCACATCGCCGCTCAGGCAGAGGCGGCGCGGGATTCGGAGAGAACGCGGCGGTAATAGGCCTCGTACTGCGGGATGACGTCGTTGGCGCAGTATTTTTTCTTGGCGCTGACGCGGGCGATCTGGCCCATCTCGCGGCCGCGATCGGCGCGGGAAAGAATTTCGATGGCATAGCGCGCGGCCTCCTTCACATCACCGGGTTCCACAAGAAAACCGTCCACGCCGTGCTCGACGACTTCGGGAAGGCCGCCGACGTTCGTGGCGATCACGGGAACTTCGCAGGCCATGGCTTCGAGTGCGGCGAGACCGAAAGACTCGAGCTCCGAGGGCAATAGAAAAAGATCGGCGCAGGCGAGCTTGTCGTAAACCTGGTCCTGCTTCCCGAGAAAATGCACGTCCTTCTGCAGGCGTTTCTTGCGCACAAGAAATTCGGCGGAGCCGCGATCGGGGCCGTCGCCGATCAAGACCAACTTCGCGGGCATTTTTTCGCGGACTTTGGCGAAAATTTCGACGACGTCGGGAATGCGCTTGACGGGACGGAAATTCGAGAGGTGCATGAGGATTGGTTCGCCGTTCGGCGCCCACTGTGCGCGGAGAGCGGGGTCGGCAGCGCGGTGGTAGAGATCGCAGTTGACGAAATTGGGGATCACCTCGATGGGGCGCTTGATGTCGAATTCGGCGAGCGTGCGCGCCTTCAGATAATGAGAGATCGAGGTGACACCGTCGCTCTGCTCGATGGAGAAGCGCGTGATGGGGAGATAGCTGCGG
>JBGOWC010000274.1:0-3603 GCA_041478415.1 Terriglobia bacterium | reverse complement strand
TATCGACTATGCGCGCGCAGACAAAATCGACGCGCCAAGCGGGATGACGCGCGAACTCGCGCACCGGCTCTCACTGGTGCGTGCGGCAGCACCCGAAGTGCCGATCGGGGAAACACGCGGACCGAAGGAGAGTCGAGGCGTCACCCTGGATGGGACGCAGGTTCACTCGATCCGGCTTCCGGGCTACATTATTGCGGCGGAGGTTCACTTCGGGCTGCCCAACCAGAGGCTTTCCATACGGTATGAAGCCGGGACCGGAGCAGAGCCTTACGTCGAGGGAACGTTATTGGCGGTACGCAAAGTGGGAAGTTTCGCGGGTCTCCGGCGCGGCCTGGACCAATTCCTCGAATTGGGAACGGATGCCGGACAATCCGGGACTTAAAAACCTGAGCAGCGTCCTTCTAGTCCAGCGCTATCTACCAGCGGAGCCGGAAGATAGAAGCGTTCGGATCGCCGCTTCAAACGTTTCGCGGTCTCCCCCGCCGACCAGATGGCCGATCTGCCGGCCGTCCACTGCGTAGAAAAACGATGCTGGAATCGCTCCGTTCCAGCCTGGCTTCACCGCAAGGACGAACGCCTCTTGCCCTCCGGCGCGCTTGCGGTAATTCGGAAAAACCGGCTGATACCGCTTGAGAAATCGGCGCACGAGAAGCATCTCGCCATCGTCATCCAGGCTGATGCCGACGACGTGGAGGCCTTTGGGAGCATACTGCTTGGCGAGCTGATTGAGCAGCGGGTATTCGTCACGGCAGGGCTCGCACCAGGTGGCCCAGAAATTCACGATCAGCGCCTTGCCGCGATATTTTTCCACGAGTTTCGTGTAGCCCGCGCCGTCGAGCAGCTCCGGATCCCGCGGCGGCTTGGCTTGCGGGAGGGCGAGCGGAGCCGCGGCGATCAGTAAGAGAACTGCGGCGAATGCCGTCCGCATTCTGGGTTGGTTTTGCATCGCTTGCATTCTATCCTTAAGACGGGTGGGTTGAGAAACCGCGCCGCGCCGCGTACAATTTGGCAAGGGGCGGCTTGTTGGGCGCAGCCGGGACATGATATAAACGCCGCTTCGCCGTACCGACCAAAGGAGATTGCTGATGGCCTACGTGATTGCCGAGCCGTGCATCGGCACGAAAGACACCGCCTGCGTGGACGTCTGCCCGGTGGACTGCATCCACCCGCGCAAGGACGAGCCGAACTTCGAGGGCGAAACGCAACTCTACATCCATCCGACGGAATGCATCGATTGCGGCGCATGCGTCCCGGTCTGCCCGGTGACGGCGATTTTCGCGCTCGAGGATTTGCCGGAGAAGTGGGCTAACTTCACGCCGATCAACGCGGACTGGTTCGCGAAAAAGGTATAAACGGTTCCGCCCGGCATGCCGGGTTGATGAAAAAATAAGGCGGCGTGCTTCGGCGCGCCGCCGTTTGTTTTTCGCGGGAAAAACTTAGAGGTCGAGGCGGGCGACGTTCCCGGTGCTGGCGAGGCCGGCGAGGGTGCGTTTGCGAACGTCGTCGAAGGAAGTCGCGAAGACGATTTTCTCGACCGCCTCCTGTACGTCCTCCCACAACATCTTGAGGCCGCAACTCTCACTCTCCGGGCAAACGTAGCCGCGCTGCGCTTCGCTCTCCGCGCAACTCGATTCCGAGAAATCGCCGTCCACAACTCGGAGGACCTCGCCGACGGAGATTTTCTCCGGCGGCCGGGCCAGCGTGTAGCCCCCGCGCACCCCGCGGCGGCTCTCGAGGACGCCGCCGTGCTTCAGCTCGAGGAGAATGTGTTCCAGATATTTGAGGGGAATGTGGTGACGCCGCGCAATTTCCTGGATGGTGACGACTTCGGGATACTCCATCGCCAGGTGGAGGACGGCCTTTGCTGCGTATTCGCCTTTCGCGGTGATGCGCATGGAGTCTTCGAGCGACAGAGTCTTCGAGCGAATGACCAGCTTTTCATACCGGCAATCGCGTGTCAATCTTTAGGGGAAGTGCGAATTTGCGGATAGGGGATCGCTTCAGGCGGCGCGGGCGAATCGAGGGCAACCAACCATGAGCGGATCTCTTCACGGAGCGGGGCCACGGCCAAACCGGCGAAGACTTCCGGATAAGAATCGAGCCGCCGCAGCGCGTTGCGCAGAAGCGATCCCGTGCCCTCGCGATTGCCGCGCCGGAAATGATGGAATGCCGCCGCTACCTGAATGAGCCCCTGCAGGAAGGTCTTCTCTGGTTCCTGGGCCGCGAGCCAAACCGCTTCCCAATGCTCGTGGGCGGCGAAAAATTCGCAGCCGCGATAGCAGCGCAGACCTTCGGCGAGTTCTCCCTCGGTCCAATCGAAGTTCATTGTGCGACAACTCACGCGCGGGATTTGAATCTTTTCGCGCCCGACGGAATCTATTCTCTCAGGCGTAAAGACCGTTTCCCACGGCATTTTGATCCCGGGCAGGAAAAGGAACAATGTCGCAGCGGTGTAACGACGCAACCGGGCGCGGCAAGGTATGATGTTTTCCTACGTCTGAGCGAAACTGCGTGGGCGCCCGATTCCATCTCGTCCTGTTGATCCACGCGCACCAGCCCTGCGGGAACTTTGAGCACGTGCTGGAGCTGGCCTATCAGAATTCCTACTTGCCGTTCGTCGAGTGCCTGGAAAAGCACCCGGGCGTGCAGCTCGGAATTCATTACTCCGGACCTCTTCTCGAGTGGATCGAAAAAAATCACCCGGAATATTTCGAGCGGGTCCGCGCGCTTACGGGAGGCGGGCAAATCGAGTTGGTCGGCGGCGGCTTTTATGAGCCGATTCTGATTTCGATTCCGGAGGCCGATCAGCAAGAGCAAATCACCCGCCTCGCGGACTATCTGGAAAAGCATTTTGGTCGCCGGCCGGCGGGCGCGTGGCTCGCGGAGCGCGTTTGGGAGCCGCAGCTTCCCTCGGCGCTGGCAAGCGCCGGCGTGGGCTATTCGCTTGTGGACGACATCCATTTTCTCTCCGCCGGGTTCGAGCCCGAGGAATTATTCGGCGATTACATTGCCGAAGACCGCGGACAGACGGTGCGGCTCTTCCCCGGCTTGAAATCGCTGCGCTACTTCGTGCCGTTCCGTCCGGTCGAGGAAACCGTGACGTTTCTTCGCGAATCCGCCGCGGCCCATCCCGGCGGGATGGCGGCGATGGGCGACGACTGCGAGAAATTCGGCGTCTGGCCGGGGACGCACAAGCATTGTTACGCCGACGGCTGGCTGGAAAAGTTTTTCTCTGCGCTGGAAGCGAATGCCGATTGGCTGGCTGTTACGGCGCCGGGTGAATACCTCACGACGCACCGGCCATTGGGGCGCGCCGATTTGCCGACGGCATCGTACCCGGAAATGATGGAGTGGGTTCTGCCGGCGCGCGTGAGGCAGCGGCTGCACGCCGTGCAGAGGGAGTTCAGCGGGCGCGGCGACGTGCTGGCGTTTCTGCGCGGCGGCTCGTGGCGCGGGTTTTTCCGCAAGTACGCGGAAGCGAATCTGCTGAACAAGAAAATGCTGCGTGTATCGGCCAAGCTCGCTGCGGCCCCCGTTCGCCGTCCCGGAACGCGCGCCGCCGAGGAGCTGGCCGAGGCGCGGACGCATCTCTTGCGCGCGCAG
>JBGOWC010000304.1:0-3225 GCA_041478415.1 Terriglobia bacterium | reverse complement strand
GGGTTCGCACGCCCACGAAATGGTCACAATGAAAGGAAGAGCTCAACTCAAGCGGTTTGTTTGAGCGCGCGCTCGACCAGCCTCAGGCACCGCTCGGCTTTTTCGCGGAGCATCTCCTCGCGGTCGCCGCGCTCTTTCTGGATGCTGTGCAGCTCGTCGGCAATCGCAAGCGCGGCGAGCACAGCCGCTTTTTGCGTGTCCACCGTCGCCGTGGCTTCGGCGATCGCGCGCATCTTCTCGTCCACGAACGCGGCCAGCTTCTGCACGTAAACTTCGTCCAGATCGCCGCGGATCGAATAGGTCTGCCCGAATATCTGCGCTTTGACGGGTGCGCTCATCGTTTACTCCCGGGCTCACTCCCAAGCGGGGCTCCGGCAAACATAGCACAACTTGGTTTGGCGCCGGCGATGGAGATTCTCCGTCAACTTGCGCGAAGAGCAGCGCCGAGCTGCTTTTCGAGCGCCGCGACGATTTTGCCGGAAAAAGCCGTGATCTGGGAATCGGTGAGCGTAGCGTCCCGGCTTTGGAATAACACGCGCACAAGCAGTGAGTATTTTCCGGGGGGAACATTCTTTCCACGGAAGAGATCGGTGGCATCGATGGAGACAATCTCAGCGATCCCGAGTGCCCGGATCGCCGCAGTCACAGCGGAGAAATGCGTTCCATCCGCGAGCAGGATCGAAAAATCGCGCTCGACGGCCGGGAAACGCGGCAGCGGCGTGAATCGCCGCGCCTCGCGCGCCGCCCGCATCGCGGCATACAGAGGATCGAGGCGCAACTCAGCCAGAAAAACATCCTGCCGCAGTTTCAGCCGCTCGGCCACGCGCCGCGCGAGCTGGCCGGCAACGCCAATCTCTTCGTTGCTAAGGAACACGATCCCACGGCGCGCTGGATGCAGCCACTCGGGGCCGCCGTCTTGCCAAGCGAAGCCTCCAGCGAGAGCGGCGAGTGCGTCGAGATCGCCCTTCAAATCGGCGAAGGTAAATTCTCGCGCCGTGTCGTGAATGTTTTTTTCGCGCGCTTCACCGGTCGCGCCGATCGTCAGCACGCGCGTCTCGACGGATTCGTTGCCGTTGAGCCGATAGTGCCGTCCAATCTCAAAAAGCCGCGCGTTCCGCTGGCCGTGATTGAGGTTCCATTCGAGCGCCGCGGCCATGGTCACCGCGCCGTTCGAGCGCAGCATGCCCGCTTCTTCGGAGAGCGGATTCGCGAGCCGCGCCGGCGCCACCCCCGGCGGCCGAAACAGCACGTCACGGCTCTCATCCACGTGGGGAATCGTGAGAATTTCCCGATATCCCAGGCCGATCAGCCGTTCGCGGAGCCGTTCTTCGGCGTCCGCATGCGGCAGCCGCGCCGCCGCCTGCCGCGCGACCGGGAGCCGCGGCGGGAAATTCTCCAGCCCGTGAACGCGCGCGACTTCTTCGATGAGATCAATCTCACGTTCGACGTCGGCGCGCCAGGACGGCTGCGTGCATTCCCACCTGGCGAGCAGCGAGCCCGCCGAGCCGCGGTTCGCGTCCACGCGCACCGGTGCGAAGCCCAGAGCCGCGAGAATCGCTTCGATTTCTTTGTCCGCCACGTCCGCGCCCATCACGCGCAGAATCTCCGCGCGCGTCAGCGGGATTTTCTTTGCTGCGCGCTTGCCGGGGTAGACGTCCACGACGCCGGCGAGCAGTTCGCCGCCCGCGAGCTGCAGAATCAGCTCCGCGCAGCGCCGCGAAGCGAGCTCCGCCATCTCCGGGTCCGCGCCGCGGCCAAAACGCGTGGAGGCCTCGGTGTGCAGTTTCAGAAAACGCGTCGCGCGGCGGATGGCGATGGGATCGAACCAGGCGCATTCGATGAGCACGTTTTTTGTGGGGAAAGAGATTTCCGTCTCGGCGCCGCCCATGATGCCGCCGATGCCCACGAGGCGCGCGCCGTCTCCGTCGCAGACCATGCAAATATCAGTGGAAAGCGCGCGCTCGATGCCGTCTAGAGTGCGCATTTTTTCATTCGCCTTCGCCCGGCGGACAATGATGCGGTGGTCGCGAAGTTTTTCGTAGTCGAATGCATGCAGCGGGTGGCCGAGCTCGAGCAAAACGTAGTTCGTCGCGTCCACGACGTTGTTGATGGACGCAACGCCCGCGGCTTCAAGCCGGTCGCGCAGCCACGCGGGCGAAGGCTGCACCTTCACGCCGCGGATCACCCGCGCCGTGAACCGTCCGCAGAGCTCCGGCGATTGAATCTCAACGCGGACGGCATCGCTCGCCTTTGCCGTGCCTTCCGCGGGCTTCGGCGAAACCGGCTTCAGCGGCAAACGATAGATCGCCGCCGCTTCGCGCGCCAGGCCGTAATGTCCGAGGCAGTCGGGGCGGTTGGTCGTGAGGTCGGCGTCGAGGACCGCGCCGTGCGCGGTTTGTTCGATGCCGCCGATATTCGTTCCCGATAGGGCGAGACGCGACGCAAGTTCCGCGGGCGGAGCGGTTACGTCCACGAAATCCTTCAGCCAGTTGTAGACGACTCTCATCGCTCAGCGTCCGCTCACGAGAACTGGCGCAGGAAGCGCACATCGTTCTGGAAAAACACCTGGATGTCGTCAATGCCGTACTTCAGCATGGCCAGGCGGTCCACGCCGACACCGAAGGCGAAGCCGCTCACTTTCTTCGGGTCGTAGTCCACGAAGCCGTAGACCGCGGGGTCCACCATTCCCGCGCCGAAGAGCTCGATCCAGCCGGCGCCCTTGCACTTCGGGCAGTTTCCTCCGCCGGCGGCGGTGCCGCTCCCGTCGCAGAAAATACACGACGCGTCGAATTCCACCGACGGCTCGGTGAAGGGGAAATAGCTAGGGCGGAAGCGGGTCTTCACACGGGGGCCGAAAAACTCGCGTACAAAATATTCGATCGTGCCCTTGAAATCGCAAAAAGTGATGTCCGTATCCACGGCGAGGCCCTCGATCTGGTGGAACATGAACGAGTGCGTGGCGTCGGGATTGTCGCGGCGATAGACCTTTCCGGGCACGATCACGCGCACGGGCGGCTTCTGCTTCTTCATGGTGCGGACTTGCACGGGCGATGTGTGCGTGCGCAGGAGCAAACCCGGCGCGGTCTTTGCTCCAATGGAAGGGGGCAACTCGAGATAGAACGTGTCCATGTCGTCGCGCACGGGATGATATTCGGGAATATTGAGCGCTTCGAAGTTGTTGTAGGGCGATTCAATCTCCGGCCCTTCGACGACGCTGAATCCGAT
>JBGOWC010000171.1:0-5166 GCA_041478415.1 Terriglobia bacterium | reverse complement strand
CTTCGAAACGAGAATGTACTGCCCGTCCGGCGTCCAGCTTGGTGAGATGAACTCCCCGGCCGGGTCCTTCGAGACCTGCTTGGCGTCGCTCCCGTCCGGATGCATGATCCAGATGTTTTCGCTGCCTTCACGATCAGACACAAAGGCGATCCACTTCCCGTCCGGTGAAAATTTCGGCTGCGCGTCAAACGCCATGCCGCCGGAGATCAATTTTGCTTCCCCGCCCTCGATCGGCAGCGCGTAGATATCTCCCATCAGCTCGAATACGATCGTCTTGCCAACAGGCGAGACGTCCAGCGACATCCATGTGCCTTCGTCCGTCGTGAATTCGATCTTCCGCTCGGACTTGAGCGGCAGGCCCTTCTTTTCCTCTTTCTTCTCGTCCTTCTTTTCTTCTTTCTTTTCGTCTTTATCTTGCGCGGCCGCGCTTCCGGTGATCAGGCCAAGGACCATCATCGCACCGATGAACCATGCTGCCAGACCGCGCCGGTTGGGATTCTTTGGGTTCATGCTCTTCTCTCCCTCTGTCGTAAATGTGATATCTGGAAAAGATAAATAGAGTCCAAGCACGCCGCGGGCGTACGGCTCGTGGGTGGACACCCCTGGCCCGTCTCGCTTAGACGCGCGGCGCCTCGAATGGTCTCGCGCTGAAACTCAGTGATCGGTCTCCTGGTCGTCGCCCGCGGGATGCAGTGGCGCGGCGCCGGGAACGACATGCGGGATTCCAGCTTCGTTCATTTTCTTGTTCAGTCCGGCGAGGTCTTCCTCGACAATCTTTTTCACCTGCGCGGAAGCGTCCGCCACGAGCGGCGCAAGCTCTGCGATCTTCTCTTTCTGCTGGCCGCCGGGCGCTGCCACGAACCCGTCGAGATCTCCAAGCAGGTCTTGCACTCGTTCTCCCAGCGGATCGGGCTTCCACTCGAGCGGCGGGCCGGCGTTCCCGAGCCCCTGCGGCGGGCGAGCCAACTTCTCCGCGAGTGAATCCACCTTCTTCTGCAGCTCATCCGCCATTTTCTGGATTTCTTCGTGAATCTTGATCCCGTTTGGCTTAGCGGCTTCCTTTTTCCAGCCCTCACGCGCGGACTTCAGAGCGTCTTGCACTCCCTGCATCGTCTTGCGGTCCTTGTCCGCCGTCCTGGCCATTTCGTAAAGTTGGGTAATGGCGGCGCGGCGCGCGGCGCGGTCTTCCGGCGAAATTTGCACGCGCGGGTCCTCTTCCACGACGACCTTTTGCGCTGCCTCTTTCGCGCCGGCTTTGATCTTCACCGTGTACTCGCCCGGCTCGACGAGCGGCCCCCGCGGCCCAAAGCCGAAGCCCGCGGCCTGCGCTTCGAGCTGTTCCGGGGTGGGCTCGGCCGGCGAATTGCCACGAAGGTCCCAGCTCGTGCGGTTCACCCCGGATTTCCCAGGACCCTCCACCTCTCGGACGACCTTGCCGTCCTTGTCCGCAACGGTGATCTTTACCATGCCTTCTTTTTTCTGTGCGGCGGCCACCTTTTCTTTTTCGTCCGCGCCGGGCTTCGGCGGCTCCGGGGGCACGGCTTCTTTCAGGTAGTAGTTCAGGATCGCGCCGTAGGGCGGATTGTTCGCCGTAAACATCTTCTGTCCCGCGCTCCAGCGGCGCAGCCGGAGGTGCCAGAGCGTCGCCTGGCGAACATCAAAGAGCGTCAGATCGGAAGCGATGACGTCGCTGCTCATCTTCTCAATCGGCGTCAGGTCGTCGAAGACCCAGATCGAACGGCCGTGCGTCCCGAGAATGAGATCGTTTTCACGGGGATGGATCGCGATGTCGTCCACCGGCACGGTCGGGAAATTGTTCTTGAGCGCGGTCCAGTTCGCGCCGCGGTCCCAGGAGACCCACAGGCCGAATTCGGTTCCGGCGAAAAGCAGATTCTGGTTGCGCGGATGCTCGCGCACAACGTGGACCGATCCCGCGGAATTCGGGATGCCGTTGCGGATGGCCTTCCAGCTCTCGCCGTAATCGGTCGTCATATAGACGTACACGTTGTAGTCGTTGCCGCGATGCCCGTCGAACGTGGCATACGCTGTGCCTTCGGCGTACTTCGAGGCGACGATACGGCTCACGTACGTGCCCTTGGATAGCCCGGGGACGCGCGCCACGACATTTTTCCAGGTCTTGCCGCCATCCCGAGTGGTTTGCAGGTTTCCGTCATCGGTTCCGGCCCACAGGACGTTCGGCGTGAGCGCTGATTCGCTGATCGTCGTGATGCAGGGATAGTGATCGACGCCGTCATTCAGCGACAGCGTCTCCTTGCTGGGCGCTTTGCCCAGGATCGAGAGTTTGTTGCGTTCGACGCCGCTCGTCAGGTCGCCTCCGAGCCGCGTCCAACTACTGCCTTGGTCGGTGGACTTGAACAGGAAGTTGCCGCCGTAATAGATCGTCTTGTGGTCGTGCGCCGAAATTGCCACGGGCGAGTTCCATTGAAAGCGGTAGTGAGGCTCCCCCTCTTTGGCTATCGGTATGAGCTCGCGGGCCTGCGTGGTTCGCAGGTCAATTCGCGAGAGGTGGCCATCCTGCGATTCGAAGTACACCGTCCAGGGTTCAACCGGGTCGGGTTGCACGTAGAAGCCGTCTCCGCTCGGAAGCACCATCCAATCCGCGTTCGTAATCCCGTCTCGCGTGAGCGAATGACTCGGCCCGCACCAGTTTCCGTTGTCCTGCAATCCGCCGCAGATGCGGTACGGCTTCGACATATCCACGCCGACTTCATAGAACTGCCCGACGGCAATGGTGTTGAGGAAGTCCCATGACTTGCCGGCGTCGTAGCTCCAGTGGATGCCGCCGTCGCTTCCCGCGATCACGTGATTGGAATCGGCTGGGTCGATCCACATGGCGTGAAAATCACCGTGGATGCGCTGGACGCGGTCGGTCTTGAACGATTTGCCGCCATCTTCGGAGTAATACATGTTTGCGCCCAGCACCCAGATGCGCAGGTCGTTCGAGGGGTCAATCCGAACCTGGCTGTAATAGGAGGGCCGCGGGTTCGTGTCGCCCGTCTTTTTCCACGTTTCGCCCTTGTCGTCGCTGCGGAAGATGCCGCCCTTCTCGTGCTGGACGACGGCGTAGACCGTGTTCGGATTCTTGCGGAAGATGTCCAATCCGATGCGGCCGACGTCGCCTCCGTTTTCATACGGCAGGCCCTTCGTCAATTTCTTCCACGTGGCGCCGCCGTCGCTGGTCTTATAGATCGCCCCGTGCGGCCCTCCGCCATTGAAGCCGTAGGGTGCGCGGCGGCGCTCGTAGGCCGCGGCATAGAGCGTCTCCGGGCTTTCCGGGTCCATGGCGATGTCCGCCACGCCAGTGTCATCGTTGATCTTGAGGACCTGCGACCAGTTTTTTCCGCCGTCAACGGACTTATAGACGCCGCGTTCGGAATTCGCGCCCCAGAGATGTCCCAGCGCCGCGACGTACACGACCTCCGGATTCTTCGGATGGATAACAATGCGCCCAATGTGATGTGTCGCCTCGAGCCCCATTTTTTGCCAAGTCTTCCCGCCGTCGAGCGACTTATAGATGCCGTCGCCCCAGGACGAGCTCTGGCGGTTATTCGGCTCGCCCGTTCCCACCCAGACAACGGACGGATCCGACGGCGCAATCGCGATGTCGCCGATGGTGGAGACAGCTTCCTTGTCGAACACCGGCTCCCACGTCGTTCCGTTGTTCGTTGTCTTCCAAACGCCGCCCGAAGCGAATCCGGCGAACACAATATTGGGATTGCCCTCGACCACGGCGAAGTCGTCCACGCGGCCGCCCATCACCGCGGGGCCAATCTCCCGAAATTCGAGATTCTTCAGTTTGTCGGTGGCATTCGACTGGCCGGCCCACGCGGCCGGCACAGCGCACATGCCGATGCCAAACACCAACGTGATCGCCAGCGCAGCCGGAAATGTTCGAGATTCGCGCGAGCTACGGTCCATGATCTCCCCCCTTATGCATAGAGCCCGGCATGATACCGCCGCTGGGCTGTGCGCCGCATCATATGTTTCTGGAAAGGTGGTCTGCTCCCCGCGGTCTGAGGGACGTGTGGGATGCACCCGGGGTTACGCGTCGGTGGCGGCCGCCGCTACACTTCGCAGAACCTGCGTGCTAGGCTAGCGGACTATTTTCATCGGCCACAAATTGCGCGTGAACTTTTTCTCAAGCCAGCGAATCGGGTCCGCTCTGCGCGTGATGTCGCGCGCGTCGGCATGTCTCTTTTTGCTTGCCGGGATGCACTCGGACGCCACCCGCGCGGCGCAGCAGGTGCGCCTGCCTTCCGGGAAGGGCGGCATCGTTGAGCTCGAAGCGAAGCAGCAGCGGCGGCAGGGCGACCTCTTCATCGCCGACGGCGACGTGGACATCCGCTACAACGAACTCCGACTGCGCGCGGATTACGTCGAATACAACGCAAAAACGTCCGACGCCCTGGCGCGCGGCCATGTGCAGTTCGATTTTCTGACCCAGCATCTCGACGGTGACGAGGCGCGCTACAACGTGCGCGGGGGAACCGGCGTGTTCCGAAACGTGCGCGGCACGATAAAGATCGAGCGCCGCCCGAACTCGAGCCTCCTGATCACGGACAACCCGCTCTATTTCGAAGCGAAAGAAGTCGAACGGCAGGGCGAGGATCTTTACGTCGTCCGCGACGCCTGGCTGACGGTTTGCGATCCGGGGAAGCCGAAATGGAAGTTCTACGCCCCGCATGCGCGAATCCGGCTGGAGAAGAGCGTCGCGCTCGTCAACGCCAACTTTCGATTGTTTCGCGTGCCGCTCATCTGGCTGCCGTACGCGACCGCGCCGGCCGGACGCAAAGTTCGCCAGAGCGGATTTCTGCTGCCGGAGATCGGGAGCAGCTCGCGAAAAGGATTCATCCTCGGCGACGCGTTCTACTGGGCGCCCGCCGAGTGGGTGGACGCGACGCTTGGCGCGCAGTACCTCAGCCGGCGCGGCTCCAGCCAGCGCGCGGAGGTTCGCGCGAAACCCTGGGAGAACACGTCCGTCTACTACAACTACTATGGCGTGATCGACCGAGGCCTGCTCGATGCCAATGGCGTGCGCCAGCCGCAGGGCGGCCACCAGCAGCAATTCGAGTTTCAGTCGTTGCTGCCCAACGGCTGGCGAGCCGTGGCCGACATCAATCAGCTCTCCTCGCTCACCTTCCGCCT
>JBGOWC010000182.1:0-4905 GCA_041478415.1 Terriglobia bacterium | reverse complement strand
TGACGCGGCGCTTGCTGTAGCGGTCGGCGAAGAAACCGCCGGGGATCGAAAAGAGAAGGAACGGCACGGAGAAGAGAAGCGGCACGACCAGGACGAAAAGCAGATCGCGGCGTTCGCGCGGGAGCCCGGCTTCGAGGACCAGGAAGCCGACGAGCCAGCGAAGGGCGTTGTCGCTGAACGCGCCCTGGAATTGCACGACGATGAGGCTCCAGAAGCCGGAGAGGCCTGGACGAACTTCCTCTGCCGGGGCAGCGACGGCCGATACTGCGGAGCGAGGCGCCATGCGGGAGCGGAGTCTATCGGCGGGGAAAGAGTCTGGCAAGGTGTGGCAAGGGAGAGTCGAATGAAGGTACCCCCCTGCACGCAGAAATGCGGGAATTCAGCTCTTGCCGCCCGTAAGAAGCATGGGCAGACCGCGAAGTCGCACGCCGGCGGCGTCGAAGATAGCGTTGGCGATTGCCGGCGCAAGCCCGACGATAGGAGTTTCGCCTGCGCCGGCCGAAGGAAGGTCTTTGCGATCGAGGAGGACAATCTCGATTTCCGGGACGTCGCGGAAGCGCGGGACGCGATAGAGAGAAAAGCGCGGATTGGTGATGCGGCCGTTTTCAAATTCGATGGCTTCGGAGAGCGCACCGCCGAGCCCCATGATGTTCGCGCCGGCGATCTGCTGGCGCAATCCATCGGGATTCACGATGGCGCCGCATACAAACGCCGTCACGATGCGTACGACGCTTACTTTTTCCCCGGGCTTGTCCACGACGACCTCGGCACACGTGGCGACGTAACCGCCTTTCTCGACGCCCCCGCCCATGCCGAATCCTTGTCCGGCCTGTTGTTTCTTGCGCGGCCAGCCGAAGGATTTCGCGGCCGCCTCGAAGACGGCGCGCAAGCGTGCATCGGAGAGATTTTTCAGGCGAAATTCCAGCGGGTCCATTCCAGCGGCGTGGGCGAGCGCGTCCATGTGCGATTCACGCGCGAAATGGTTGGCCGTGGCGGCGAGCCCGCGATACGAACCCTGCCGCAAGGGCGAACGCGTGGGCAGAAACTCGACGCGCTGATTCGCGACGACGTAAGGCGTGGCGATTCCTGATCCGCCGGAATTGTAGTTGCGGAAGTCCCACGCGGCGAGAGTGCCGTCGGCTGCCACACCGGCCTTAATTTCGATGACACCCGCCGGACGAAAATAGGCCCAGGTGAACTCCTCTTCGCGCGTCCAGACGAGCTTGACGGGCCGTGCGGCGGCGCGGGCAAGGCGCGCGGCCTCAACGGCGGCGTCGCCGGTGTGCTTCCCGCCATACGCCGCGCCGGTGTCCGGCACGATGACGCGAACGTCGCCATTGCGAAGATGGAAGGCGGCGGCGAGTTCGTCGCGCACGGCGAATGGGCGCTGCGTGCCCGTCCAGACGGTCAGCTTGCCGCCGTTCCACTGCGCCACGGCAGCGCGCGGCTCAAGCGGCGCGTGGGCGATGTAAGCAACTGTGTAGGTGGCATCGAGGCGATGCGACGATTGCGAAAGGCCGCTCTCAATAGACCCGGTTTCGTGCAAGGAGGAACGATCGGCGTTTTTCTCCATGTTTTGCCGGAGATATTCGAAGAGATCTCTGCTCGAAGGCGCGGCAACGCTCTTCCACTCTGCACGAACCGCGGAGAGCGCTTTTTGGGCTGCATGCTCGCTCGGTGCGGCGACTCCTACAAAGTCAGCGTCATGCACAGCGACAACACCCGGAATCGCCTGGGCTGCAGTCACATCAACCGAAGCGAGCGTCGCACCGAACGACGGCGGGCGGAGCACTTTTCCGTACAGCATTCCGGGGAGGCGCAGGTCAGGCGTGTATTTGTGGCGGCCGGTCACGAAGTCGCGGGCGTCCACCTTGGGCAGGGGCTTGCCGGCCACGGTCCATTGTGCTGCGGCCGTGAGAGGGTCTTGGTCGGGAATGGCGCGCGCGAGCGTCTTGTTTCGAGCAAGCTCACCGAAGGGCGCGGAGCGGTCCGATGCGGAGTCAGAAATCCTGCCGTTCGCAGCAACGAGGCGGCCGGCCGGGACATTCCACTCCTTCGCAGCCACTTCGAGGAGGACGTCGCGCGCCGCGGCCGCAACGCGGCGAAGCTGCAAGCCCATGAACGGCGTGGTCCGGCTCCCAAACGTACCCATGTCGAACGGCGTGAGGGCGGTATCGCCCATGACGATGCGCACGCTTTCAAACGGCGCGCGCAATTCTTCGGCGACGCTCTGGGCCAGCGAAGTGCGGATGTTCTGGCCGATCTCGACTTTGCCGGTAAAAACGGTGACGCCGCCGTCTTCTCCAATGTGCAGCCAGCCGCTGATGTCGCGCGGCAGATCCGCGTCAACGCGCGATCCTCTTCCGCCGGATTCTTGATGCGGCTGAACGTTCTTGGCGACGGCGAAGACGGCGATTCCCGCGCCGAATACCTTGAAGAAATCGCGGCGGGCCCATGCGAAGCGATGGAAGGCTGCGGCCCTGAATTCATATCGTTCCGGCTCAGGGATGAAGGTGTCCCGGGGGCCGCTCATCGCGCGCTCCCCCGCTGCAAGATTGCGGCGTGTCGCAGGGCTTGCACGATGGAAGGATAGGCGCCACAGCGGCAGATGTTGCCCTGCATGAATTGAATGATTTCCTGCGCATCCGGGTCGGGATTCTGTCGAAGAAGCGCGACCCCGGACATGATCATGCCCGGAGTGCAGTAGGCGCACTGAAACGCGCCCGCATCCAGAAACGCCTGCTGCACGGGGTGCAGCCGGCCGTTTTGCTCCAGCCCTTCGATTGTCGTGATCGGCTTCGCAACGGCTGCACTCACCGGGATCTGGCAGGAGCGCCGCGCGGCGTCGCCGACAAGCACGGTGCAAGCGCCGCATTGTCCTTCGCCGCAGCCGTATTTGCTGCCAGTCAATCCAAGCTCATCACGAAGAACCGAGAGCAGGGAGGATTCGGGGTCAGATTGAATCGCGTACGACTTTCCATTGATATGAAGCTGGATCGGATTCGCCATAATTCCTGCCGTACCGAGAAATTCGAGGTGCCCGCGCTGCCCCGGGCATTCTAGCAGCCTGCCCTGATATTTTTCTTTTTGAATGTGAAAATCGAGTGCCTGCATACCGCACGAGCAAATCCCTGCGCCGGCGGTCTTGAGCGGGGTGAAGGGGCGTGCTATTTTGATTCGTACGCGCCGGAGTGGCGGAATGGCAGACGCGGCGGACTCAAAATCCGTTGGCCGCAAGGCCGTGAAGGTTCGACTCCTTTCTCCGGCACCAACGCTTCAACCTCATTCCAGGAAATCGCAGCGAACTAGGACCGCTCTCTCCGACCGGGCAGCACAACACCTCGCATCAAAGCACAACTGGGGACAACTGGGCCATCTTCTTCGGCTGGACGCGCATCGTATGCCGTAGAATGGGGATGCGAGCCGAATCGTTTTGTTTCAGCCGCCATGGCGCGGAATTCTTTATGGTCTCGCTCTGGTGACGGGCAAGAGGAGGACGTAATGAAAAAGATTGGAAAAATACTTGCGGTCGCGGCGCTGGCGCTCGCTTTTGCCGGTGGGGCGTCGGCCGACACTTTGGAATTGAAGGACGGGCGCGTCCTGCAGGGACGATACCTGGGTGGGACGCAGGCGCAGGTGCGCTTTGAAGTGAACGGGCAATTGGAAACGTTTTCGGTAAATGAGATCGTGGCGCTGACATTCACGAGCGGTTCCGGCCACGCAACCGCGGCCCCCGCAGCGGCGGCGCCCGCGATGATCTCTTCCGCCACGCCGGCGGGCGGGATGATCTCCGTTCCGGCGGGAACGCCCATGCTGGTGCGCATGATTGACGGCGTGGACTCTTCGAAGAATCACGTTGGGGACATTTTTCGCGCCAGCCTCGAAACCGACCTCCTTGTGAACAACGTGATCGTGGCGCGCAAAGGCACGGATGTGTACGGGCGCCTCGCCGAAGCGAAAGAGGCAGGGCACTTTTCGGGGAGCGCGGACCTACAGCTTGAGCTGACTCGCATGGTCGTGGACGGCCGCGACTATCCGGTCGTGAGCAGCAACTATGAATTGAAAGGCAAAGGCCGCGGCGGAAATACCGCGGCGAAAGTCGGCGGCGGAGCAATTGCAGGCGCGATCATTGGCGCGATTGCCGGCGGCGGCAAGGGCGCGGCGATCGGCGCGGGCGCGGGATCCGCGGCGGGCGCGGGCGTGCAGGTTTTCACGCGCGGCCAACAAGTGAAGGTGCCGAGCGAGACGCTGCTGGAATTCCGGCTGCAGCAGCCGGTCAGCCTCCAGCCGACGACAAGCCCGGCGCGGTAGGCCGTTCTTCCGGAGAACCGGGGAATTCATCGCCGGGGGATGCGCCGAGCGCATCTTCCCGGCGATTCTGATTTTCGTGGGCGTTATCGTTTTGGCGGCGTGCGGGCGAAATTGCCCCTTGCGCCGCCGTCTGTTGCTTAGTATGCTACCCCGTCACGTGGGGGATAACATGCCGAAAGAAAAGCCCAGAGTAAATATCGGTGAAGTGATTCGAACCTACCGGGGACAGCGCGGGCTGTCGCAGGGGGACATCGAGCGGCGCACCGGACTGCTGCGTTGCTACCTCTCGCGCGTTGAAAACGGCCACACCGTGCCGTCGCTCGAAACGCTGGCGAAAATCGCCGAAGCGATGGACATCACCCTGGCGGATTTTTTTCCGGGCACGGAGACGCCGCGCGACCGCGAGACCCAGAAAATGCTCGGCGAACTTTCGCAGGACGAGATCCGTTTCCTCGTGGAAATCAAGAGATACACGACCACTCTCTCCGACGGAGACAAGCGACTGGTTCTGGCGATGATCCGCAAGATGGCGAGCCTCATTCCGCCGCCGACGCGCAAGCCGATCGTGCGCCGCCCCGCCGTCTAGCCGCGACC
>JBGOWC010000270.1:0-3690 GCA_041478415.1 Terriglobia bacterium | reverse complement strand
TACCGACAATGCGGCCGATACGTGCGGCGGACCAACCAACGGACAAACCTGGTACTACAAAGTTTTTGCGCGCGATTCCTCAGGCAACTGGACTGCGAACGGTCCCGGGCTGGCCGCGCCGCGCGAAGGCGGCTCAACCTATACGGCAGAAGCCTGCGGCGTACCGAATCCCCCCGGCAGCACGCAGACCTGCCTGTGGATGCTCGGAACGCACACGACGACGCTCGCGGCCCCGGGCCTGATTCCTGCCGGGCAAGTCGTGATCGGCGGCGGAACGAACCAATTGTTCAACGTGGACGCCACGACCGGCGCAAGGCTCTATCCACCCGTGGCGCTCAGCGGCGCAGTTTTCGGGCGCTCACCCGTGCTGGAAGCGCCTGATTCCAGCATCGCCAAGAAGGTCGCGTACGTAGCCGACCAAGACCACCTGGTCTATGCCGTGGATATTTCGACGGGGCAGATTCTCTGGCTCACCAATCCGACGGGCCTCACCACGAACGCATTTCTCATGGGCCCTGCCGTAATCGTCAAGAAATTTGCAGGGGCTGCTTATACGCTGGCAAATGACCTGGTGATCGTCGGAACGCACAACGGCGCCAGCACGACCACGAATCGAATCGTGGCGCTCGACGGAAACACCGGCGTGGTGATATGGACGGTCACCGGCAACTCCGGCGGCACCCCGGCGATGGACATAATCAGCTCCACGCCTGCGGTGGACTACATCCACAACGCCGTCTGGGTTACCAGCCGCAGTGCCGGGGGCATACTCCAGCCGAGTCTTTGGAAAATCAACCCGAACACCGGAGCCGTTCTCTTCACCGCCAATCTCGGTAACATGGACGGCAGCGTCTCGATTACACCCTTTGCCGACGTGCTCTTCGTCGGCAACAATGCCGGCACGCTCTACGCGATCAACCCCGTGACCGGCGCGACACTCAAGACGTTTGCCGGAGGCGACGGCGCGATCCGCGGCTTCCCCGATCCCGTTTCGGTCTTTTCCCCATTCACGGTGGTTTTCAGCGGATCCACAAAAGTTCAGGCGGTGACCTACAATTCGGTTGCCAACACGTTTACAGCCCTCTGGAATACGACCGTCACATCGCCATCGGCCCCGATTGTTTTCGGCAAGGTCTATGTCGGCAGCAGCGATGGCCAAATTCATGAGCTCGATCTCGCGACCGGCGCGGATGCCAAGCAGCGCGCAGTCAGCACCGGCTATCCCGCCGTCATCGGCGACCCGGCGATCGATACAACACTGCTCCGCGTCTATGTTTCCACGACCACAAACGACCAAAGAGCGTATGCCTGCTCGATTCCATTCTGAGGTTTGATGATGCTGCGTTCTCATTCACTACGATTCGGGTGGCCGGCAGGGCTCGCGACTCCGCTGGTAATCGTTCTTTGCGGTATTGGTCTGGCCGGCTGCGCCACGGGCAGCAGTGCGAACAACCCACCTCCGCCGGTGCTGCCCACGTCGGCGGCCATAAGCATTTGCAATCAGACGGAGAGCGGCTGTAGCTCCGGGACGGCTTTTTCTCTCGGCGTGATGCGGGATCTTTCCATCACGATCCAATGGAGCCACGTGTCCGAGGGAACGCACTCCGGCACGATTGAAGTGCTCGATCCCAACGACGGACTCTACCAGGCGCAAAACATTTCCTTTGCAGTGGATTCGGCCGACGCGGGCGCGCAAAGCACCGCGAACATACCCGTGGCGGGCACGTTCATCACCCAGCGGGAGATCACCGGCGCTTGGAAGGTGCGTCTTTCGCTCGATCATCAGCCGATGGGGGAACAGACCGTTCAGTTTCAGCCGTGAGGACCCTGGGGACATCGTGACCACTTCACAGGATCGCCGCAAGACCAAGAAAGAAATTCGAGGGGAACGCCGCGCCAACGATGCCGGGTGCATCCGTGAGCATCTGCACCGCTTCGGGCGCGTGTGCATCCGCGTCCGCGGCTCGAGCATGCTCCCCTGGGTGCGGCCGGAAGACGTGGTCGTCGTCCGGCGCGGCTCGGCGGACATGGTTCGTTGCGGCGACGTCGTGTTGTTCGCGCGGGGAAATCATCTGTTCGTCCACCGGCTCGTCGAAAAGCGCGGCTGTCAGGACGCGGCGTATCTCGCGAAGGGCGATGCGCATCCGACCTCGGACGGTTTTCTAGCCGAGGAAGAACTTCTCGGGCGCGTCGTACGAATCTACCGGGGGGGCCGCCGGATTGATCTCGATTCGCCGCGGCAATTGGCGCTTGGGCTTCTGCTCGCGCAGATCTCCGCGCGAAGCAGAGTGTGGTATCCCGTGGCGCGCGCCCTTGCGCACGTCGTTCTGCCGGCGCGGCGCTTGCTGCTGATGTTTCGTCCTTCCGGCGCCGACTTGGGCTGAACAGTCCCGCTCCCTTATTCCGCCAAGGCGAACTCCACGCGCCGCCGCATCGGGTCGATCCGTTCTGCCCGAACACGAACACGATCACCCAACTTCCAGACGAGTTGCGGCGGCTTGCCTCCGCTTCGGCGTGCCCGCCCACGGCCCTGCCCGATTTGTGTTAGGGCGACGATGGCGTGGTCGCGCTCTCGATAGACGCATCGAGCGCCAGCCGAATCTTCCAGCGCGCCGACCGGCAGGAGACCTTCCACGAAAATTTCGAACAACTCCACGAAGCACCCATATTTCTGCACCGAAATGATCAGCGCGTCGTACTCGTCGCCGAGATGTTCTTCCATGAACTGAGCCGTCTTCCAGTCCATCAGCTCCCGCTCGGCGCCATCGGCGCGGCGCTCGGACTCGGAGGATTCCGCGGCGGTCTCTTCCAACTGCACGCGGGAATAGATGGCCGCTTCCGCTCCCAGAGCTGTTTTCGGGAGAAGGGCCATCGCTTGCCGAGCACCGGCGGACACGCCCTGTGCGGAGGGATTCGCCAGCGCCCACTTTAGGATGCGATGGACGATCAGGTCGGGATAGCGTCGGATCGGCGAAGTGAAATGCGTGTATTCGCCGAAGCCCAGGGCAAAGTGTCCCAGCGGGTCCGCGGCATAGCGCGCCTGCTTGAGCGACCGCAGCATTAGGTAGGAAACGATGCGCTCTTCCGGCTTCCCCGCCAGTTTGCGCACCAGCCGCTGGTAATGGTGCGGAGTGATGCGAATCTCCGCGGCACCCGGAAGAGCAACGCGCATCCCTCGCTCGCGTCCATGACCGTAGGAATCGGGGCGACCGGGCCGCGCCGGCGCGGGCGTTTTCCCGTGGCGCACGACGATGACGCGCTGCGAGAGGTTTTCCACGCCGAGCGTGTAACCGAACGCCCGAGCCATTTCCTCGAACTCGAACACCTTCTTCGCGTCCGGCTTTTCGTGCACCCGGTGAAGAGATACGAGCCCGCGCTTTTCGAGATAGCCCGCCACGGCGCGATTCGCCGCCAGCATGAATTCCTCGATCAGCCGGTGCGCGATGTTTCGCACGCTGCGCGTGATGCTGATCATGCGCTGTTGCTCGTCAAATTCGAAGACGCGCTCCGGCAGGTCGAAATCGATCGAGCCGTTTTCGTTGCGCCGCGCATTCAGAAGCAGCGCCAGTTCTTTCATGTTTCGAAAATGCGGCGCGAGTGACGCATAGCGCGCGGCCATCTCCGCGTCGCCTTCGAGCACCTTGTTGACGTTTGTGTAGGTCATGCGCTCGGCCGAGCGGATCACTCCTG
>JBGOWC010000124.1:0-6231 GCA_041478415.1 Terriglobia bacterium | reverse complement strand
CATTGTTGGAACTGTCTCAAATCGCGTCAACGCAGGGTTCGCCATCCGGCACAGGTATTCTTGCCGGCAGGATTCCGCCACGACCGCTTTATGATGGATCTTAATTGTTGTCGATCTGCGCCCGCTGCAGCTTGTCCGAGTAATCGATATAGATCGTCTTCCACTCGGTGAAGAAATCAATCGCCGCGATGGCCGCCTCGCGATGTCCGTTGCCAGTCTGCTTCGTGCCGCCAAACGGGAGATGCGTCTCCGCACCGATCGTCGGCGCGTTCACATAGACGATTCCCGTGTACAAGTCGCGCAACGCCTGGAACGCGCTGTTCACGTTCCGCGTGTAAATCGATGCCGAGAGTCCGAACGCCACTCCGTTCGCGATCTCCAGCGCCTCTTCCAGGCTCTCCGTCGGCATCACCGACACCACCGGCCCGAAAATTTCCTCCTGGCTGATGCGCATCTTGGGATGGCAATCGCCGAAGATCGTCGGCGCGTGGAACCAGCCCTTCTCATACGCTCCGCCTGTCAGCCGCTCCCCGCCCGCCAGCAGTTTGGCTCCTTCGTTCTTTCCGATCTCCACGTATTCCATCACCGTCTTGAGTTGTGACTCGTTGATGCACGGTCCCATATCCGTCGCTGAGTCCAGGCCGTTCCCCACTCGCAGCGCCTTCGTCCGCGCCACGAACCGCTCGAGAAACTCCTTGTAGATTCCCTTGTGCACCGCAATCCGGCTTGCCGCCGTGCACCGCTGCCCCGTCGTGCCGAATCCGCCCCAGACCGCGCCGTCCACGGCCAGATCCAGATTCGCATCCTCCATCACGATGATGATGTTCTTCCCGCCCATCTCCAGGCTGCAGTGCTTGAACTCGGGCGCGCAGGCCTGCGAAATCACCCGCCCTACCTCCGTCGAGCCCGTGAAGCTGATCACCGGCACGTCGCGGTGTCCCGTGAGCGCCGCGCCTACTTTCGATCCGCTGCCGCTCACCAAATTCACCACGCCCCGCGGCACCCCCGCGTCCGTCAGCACTTGCACCAGGTTGTAGACCGATAGCGGCGTGTCTTGCGCCGGCTTGATCACCACCGTATTCCCGCTGATCAGCGCCGGCATCATCTTCCACGACGGAATGGCCATTGGAAAATTCCACGGCGTAATCAGCCCACAGACGCCGACGGACTGCCGCACGCTCATCGCAAATTTGTTCGGCAATTCCGAAGGCGTCGTCTGCCCGAATAGCCGTCGCCCCTCGCCGGCCATGTAATACGTCATGTCAATCGCTTCCTGCACGTCGCCGCGCGCCTCGGCCAGGACCTTCCCCATCTCGCGCGTCATATCCTTCGAATATTGTTCCTTGCGTTGGACGAGCAGCTCGGCCGCGCGGAAGAGAATCTCGGCTCGCTTCGGTGCCGGCACGAGCCGCCACTTTTTGTACGCTTCCTTCGCGGCATCCACCGCCTGGCTCACGTCTTCCTCGCCCGAGGAAACGAACATCCCCACGAGTTCGGCGGTGTTCGCCGGATTGCGGTCCTCATAGGCTTTCCCGCCACGGGATTCCACCCACTCCCCGTTGATGAAGTTCTTGTGGACCTTGGGCGTAACTGCCGTGGCCATGTTTCCTCCGGAAATCTCCGTTTGTGTCTTTTGATCCTATGCGGGGTCCAAAGTCGACCGCTACGCGGTCGCGCATAACATTGACCGCTCTGCGGTCGCCTCTAACAATGAAAACAACCGCGTGGAAACAAAAATTGTACCGTCCCGCGCGGGAGCCGTCAAACCACGGCCTCAGTGCCTGCCGATTAATGGCTGCTCATCGCCCGCGTCTTGTCCACCACCACCGCGCCGTCCTTCATCACCCAGCGAACATTGTTCAACACCACGTTGATGTCCGCGAGCGGATCGCCCTCCACGGCGACGATGTCCGCCAGGTAACCCGGCGCCACCGCGCCCAGCTCGTTCTCTTTGCCAAGGAGTGCTGCCCCATTCGTCGTCGCCGTCCCTAACGCTTGCTCCGGCGTCATTCCCGCCTTGACGAACCACCCCAGCTCGCGCGTGTTTTCGCCGAACATTGTGAAAACTGCGTCCGACCCCATCGCGAACTTCACTCCCGCCTTGAATGCCCGGCGCGCCGTCTCCAAATTTCGCGCGATGTACGCCTGCAATCGCTCTTTGTATCCCGGCGCGAATCCAATCTTGTCGCCGTTATCAACGTAGTAGCGATTGTGGTCAATCGTCGGCACGTAAAACGTTCCGCGCCTCGCCATCTCCTTGATCGTTGCGTCATCCATGTCCGTCGCGTGCTCCACGGAATCGGTCCCTGCGCGCACGGCATCTCGCGCGCCGTCCGGGCCGTAGGAATGGATGGAGATCTTCTTTCCGAATTGATGCGTCATGTCCACCGCGGCCTTCATCTCCTCATAGGTGTACGTCTGAAAGCCGGTCACATCCTGGTCCGTTCCCGTCGAGCCATACATCTTGATCACGTCCGCGCCCGCGGCGATTTGCTGCCGCACGGCTTTCAACACTTCCGGCACGCCATCCGCAATTCCGCCCGCGGGCGGAGTTCCCTCCTTCTTGAATGGCGTCGCCGTGATGTACAGGCCATAGCCGCACACAAACATCCGCGGCCCGATCATCTCTCCCCGATTGATCAGGTCGCGCATGGCGATGTCCATGTACTGGTCCGCGCCGAGGTCGCGTACCGTCGTCACGCCCGTTTCGAGCGTCCGCATCGCCCCCTTGCGAGCCAGAAACACGGTCACCGCCGGAACGACCTGCGCTTGGTTGAGCAGCGGCACCCCTGGCGTCGGGTCCGTGTAGTACGTCATGTGCGTGTGCGCATCAATCAGCCCGGGGATGCCCGTGTATTTCGATAGGTCTATGATTTCCGCATTCGCCGGGATCGCCGCCGAGTCCGTTGTGACCGTCCGAACGCGATCACCCTCCACGATCACGATCGCGTTCGTCCACACTCTCCCCTTAGCATCCCAGAGTTTTCCGAAACGCACCGCCTTCACATGAGGAGTTTGCATCTCCAATTGCCCGCGAACTCCGGCGGTGGCAAAAACGGCAACGACACATCCCAACGCGAATCGTGTCAGACGCATGGTTCGGCTCCTTCTCTACGCCCTACGGGCTTATCAAGACAACTTTTGTGCGTCTGATTACTAAATCAGGAAGGAAGGAAAAGCAACCGCCAAGTGTCCGCGCGTCAGGGCTGCTGGCGTTCCGCCACGGGAGCCGCCACGGACGCTGCAGTCGCTGGCGTTGGCGCGGCGACTCCGGTAATTTCCGAACCCAGCCCCAGCTTTTGCAGGCTGAGCGCATCAATCTTTCCGGTGGGATTCAGCCCGTGCGCCGCCTGAAATCGCTTCATTGCTTCCACGCTCGCGGCATCCCACTTCCGGTTTGGCGTTCCCGTGTAGGAGCCGTCCCTTGCCAGCGCCTGCTGGATCTCCGCGATGCGCTCGGGTGTGGGAGCCTTTTGCCCACGCAGGTGGCTCACGCGCCGTTTGACGCTCTTGTGTTTGGAAGTTTTGGCCGGCGCGGTCGTATTGCCCTTCGTCTGCGCACTTGCGGCACTTTCGTTGGATGCAAATCCAAGCGTGGCCGCCAGAAGCGCGAGAGACAATCGTAGAAAAGTCATTGAGCGCATGGGTTCTTTCAAATCGCGATCTACGCAAGCCCGCTCATTCCGCCTACTGCTGATTCTCGGCGGGCACAACGCCGGGTAGATAGACCGTCAGAGTGCGGTCGCTGTCCTGCCGCCGCAAAACCTTGAACACGACGTTTTGCCCCGGCTTCAGCTTCGCCACGACTTTGCGATATTCGGCGACGGAGGCCACCGGCTCGCGGTTGATTTCCGTGATCAGGTCCGTGGGGATGAAACCCAAATCCTCGGCAAAGCTCGCCGGATCCACTCCCGTCACGAGCACGCCTTTCTGCACTTCCATCCCGGCGCGGCGCGCGCGTTCCGGCGTCATATCGTCAACACGCAAGCCAAATTCCACGGAAGCGCTCTCGCCCGGCTGTTCCCCGGCGCGTCCCGCACGGTCCGGGAACACCCGCGTGCGATCTTCCACCGTGACCGAGGTTTCCTTTTGCGTGCGGTCGCGAATGTAGGTCAGCCGCACCTTACTGCCGATCGGGGACTGTGCAATCGGGTTCACCAGGTCGTTCCCCGTCTTCACGGCATTGCCGTTCACGGTCGTGACGATGTCTCCGGCCTTCAGCCCTGCCTTTTCCGCCGGACTGCCTGGCTCCACGCCCTCGATCACCACGCCGTTCGCCGCACCCAGCTCTTTCAGCGTGATCGGGTTCGTCCCGCGCTCCTCCGTAAAGCTCACGCCAATGGACCCGCGCGTCACGCGTCCCGCCGACACGATCTGGTTGTACACATTGATCGCCGTGGTGGACGGCAGCGCGAAGCCGACGCCTTCGTAACCACGGCCCCCGGTAATGATGGCCGTGTTGATGCCGATCACTTCGCCTGCGAGATCGATCAGCGGCCCGCCAGAATTCCCGGGGTTGATGGCCGCATCCGTTTGCAGAAAGCGTTGAAACTGACGGCCAATCCCGATCCCGCCGCGATCCTTTGCGCTGATAATTCCCGCGGTGACGCTCGCCTGCAGACCAAACGGGCTGCCGATGGCGAGAACCCAGTCGCCCACTTGCACGCCATCCGAGTTGCCGAGCTTGGCCGTCGGCAATTCCTTGTTCGGCTCAATCTTGATCACCGCCAGGTCGGTCTCTTCGTCCGTGCCCACGACTTTCGCCGTGTACTTCGCGGGATCACCGTTAAGCTGCACCTGAATCTTCGTCGCCTGCTCGATCACGTGGTTGTTCGTGAGGATGTACCCGCGCTTGTCTACGATTACGCCGGAACCCAGGCTGCGCTCCGCTGCAGGCGGTCCGTCCGGCCGGCCGTCAAAAAACCGGTCGAAAAAGTCTTGAAATTGATCCTCCTGCTGGTCATTCTGCGGCGCACGCCGGCGCGAGCGGCGCTTATCCAGCACTTGGGTGGTCGAGATGTTCACCACCGCGGGTTCCACCCGCTTTACGATTCCGGCGAACGAATTGGACATTTGCACCGGGTCCGGCACCGCGAGCGGCGTGCCTCCCAGCAGGTTCATGGTCCTCATGGCCGAAACACGGCCCGAGATGACCGTTCCGATGAGGATGCCGATCCCCAGCGTAAACACCACGAAAAACGACGCCAGCACCTTGCGCCGGCGCGCCCAATCCATCAATTCACGTACCTGCTGACCCATTTCTGCTGCTCCTGTAGACTTCGCCCACCGAGAAGTATAGCACCACGACTTCGCTCCCATGGAGTGCCGCGCAGAGCGCGTTCACGGGAGCTAACTGGCCCAATTGCCAGGGTGCCCCGGAGGCTGTTTCTAACTATCCTCTAAATTGGACGTACGAAACCACCAATTCGTTGGCAACGGCCTTTCCCTTGACATCTCCGCGCGCGTCCGGCAAACTCTTTTCGGCTCGATTGCGAGCCACACGTGGCGATTTAGGGCAACTTGCTCCACGTAAAAAACTGCTAAAGAGCTAGAAGAGTTTCCCAGAACATTTTCTGAGAGCCCTCCGAGCGATCTTTGGCACGGAGGGTTTTTTATTCCCCTCCGCGCTGCCCGAATCAATTTCCACGTCATTTCTGAACGAGGCCCGCGGCTTTGCGGCCGCCGGGCGTCTCGCGCGAGGTGGCTGATGTCTGAACGCTACGAACTACGATGTCGGGAATGCCGGCGCACCTGGGGAAACGCCCCGCGCTCCTTCTGCGAAGAATGTTTCTCCCCGCTCGAAGTGGTCTATGACTACGCGGCTATCCGCGGCGCAGTCTCGCGCGACACAATCGCTGGCCGCACTCCCACCATCTGGCGATATGCCGAGCTCCTCCCGCTCCCCGCAAATTTCAAGCCTGCGATCCCCGTCGGCGGCACCCCGCTTCTTCCCGCTCCGCGTCTCGCCAAAGAGTGGGGCGTCTCCGATCTCTACGTGAAGAACGACGCCGTCTGCTTCCCTTCTCTTTCCTTCAAGGACCGCGTCGTCGCTGTTGCTCTCGCCGCCGCGAAGCGCTTCGGCTTTAACGTAGTCGGCTGCTCTTCGACCGGCAATCTCGCCAACGCCGTCGCCGCCCAAGCCGTTCGCGCCGGTCTCCAGGCCTGGATTTTCATCCCCGCCGATCTCGAAGCCGCAAAGGTTCTCGGCACGGCGGTCTACGGCGCGCGCAT
>JBGOWC010000143.1:0-5774 GCA_041478415.1 Terriglobia bacterium | reverse complement strand
GTACTGGACGTGCATCTGATGATTGAGAACCCCGAGAAGTACATCGGGGCGTTCGCGGAAGCCGGGGCGAACTGGATCACCGTGCACCAGGAAGCAACGTCAAATCTGAACCGCGCGGTGCACCAGATTCGCGAGCACGGCTGCCGGACGGGGGTGGCGCTGAATCCGGCGACGCCGGTCAGCACGCTTTCGGAAATTCTCGGGGACGTGGACCTGGTGCTGGTGATGAGCGTCAATCCGGGATTTGGCGGGCAACACTTTCTCCCCGGCTCGGTGAACAAGATTGCCGAGTTGCGGGAACTGCGTTCACGTTATAATCATGCGTTCCGGATCGAGGTGGATGGGGGCATCGCGGCGGAGACGATCCCGCAGGTGGTGCGAGCGGGAGCGGAGATCCTGGTCGCGGGCACTTCGGTCTTTCACAAGCAGGACCCCGCGGCAGCCGTGAAAGAATTGCAGCGGCTGGCGACGGAAGCGGTCCTGCAGAGGGTTTGAGGGTCATAAGCCGGTGGTTCCGGCTGAGGCGCCCGCCTTCGCGGGACAAAAATAGGTTTCGGGGGAGAGGTGATCGCTTGCGTCGTTTTCTGATCACGCTAACGGCTGCAGTGTTCTGCATAACGTCGAGCGCGGGCGCTGCGCAGATTTTTCACAAGAAAAAGAAAAAGCCGGCGCAGGCCGACAACTCACAGGAGCCCGACAAGATTTTGTACAACCGGGCGACGGACGACATCAAGCACGGACGGCACGAAGTCGGGCGGCTGACCCTGCAGACTTTGATCAACACCTATCCAGACAGCGAATTTCTCGCCGACGCAAAACTGGCGATCGGCGATTCGTATTACAAAGAGAGCGGCAGCGCCAACATAGCGCAGGCCATTGCCGCCTACAAAGACTACATCGTGTTCTTTCCATTCTTGCCGAAGGCCGCGTACGCCCAACTGCAGGTGGCCATGGCGAACTACCGGCAGATGGAAAAACCGGACCGCGACCGAACGCATGCGCGGGCAGCGGAAGAGGAATTCCAAACTTTTTTGCAAAAGTATGCGAATGACCCCCTCGCGCCGAAGGCCGAACAGCGGCTCCGCGAAGTGCAGGAAGTTCTGGCGGAGGGCGACTACCGGATCGGCCGCTACTATTACATCAAGGGCTCGCTGCGCGCGTCCGCCGCGCGGCTGATCCGCGTGACGGGCCGCTATCCGCTCTACAGCCGGGCGGACGAGGCGCTGTGGATGCTGGGGAACATTTTCGAGAAAAGCGAACGCAAGGATTTCGCCGCGGCCTATTACGCCCGGATCATCCGGAATTATCCGCTGTCCGACTTGACGGATGACGCGAAGGAAAAGCTGACCGCGCTGGGCGCGCCCATTCCGCAGCCCGATCCGCAGCAACTGGCCCTGGCACAGCAGAATGCGGCGGCAGACCGCGACCATCCCGGGATGATGCACAAAGCGTTTGGGATTATCCGCTCGGGCCCGGATGTGAGCATGGCTGCACACACCGGCAAGCCTCCGCTCGAACCGGAACCTACGTCGTCCGGAACGGATATCTTGCGCGCCGGCGGAGCGAGCAGCGTCGGCGGGCCGGGAAACACCGCAGTGATTGGAATCGTGACGCCGGGCTCGTCCACGGGCGCAGCAGCGGATGGCCCAGCGCCCGCAGGCGGCACGGCGGGCGGCGATGCGCCCGCTGCGGACGCGACGAGCAATCCGGCAACGGACCCGGCTGCATCCGGAGCTGCCGCCGAGAACACGGCGGGAGGCACGGAAACGAATCCCGATCCTACTGGGGCCGCGGGGACTCCGCCTGAGAATACGACTCCAGCCGCGGCGACAGCGGAGAAGAATCCCGCGGAGGGAGCGCCCGGCGCACGGGGCGACGCCGCCAAGACCGAGAAAGAAGCGCCAGCCAACAAGAAGAAGGAGTCCACCAGCAAGAAGAAGAAGGGCCTGCGAAAGATCATCCCCTGGTAGGCTGCAATAACTCTCTAGCGCCGCAGGGCTTGAAAAGCGGCATATCCCATTGCGACACAGCCCCCCGGGCTTTGCGTTGACGCCCCGGCACCCCGGTGCTCCAATAGCTTTGACATAAGCTAACTAGACGGGTCAGGTCACCCGGAGGGCGTTCTGTGGCCAAGATTCTGGTTGCGGACGACAACAGCAACATCCAAAAGATGGTCGGGCTGGCCCTGAAGGATCAGGGCATTGATGTTGTTGCTGTGGGCAACGGCGAGGCCGCCGTGCGGAAAATTTCCGACATGCGCCCGGATCTTGTCCTGGCAGACGTGTTCATGCCGGTGCGAAATGGTTACGAAGTCTGCGAATACGTCAAGACAGACGCCAGCCTGGCTCACATCCCGGTCATTCTTCTGGTCGGCGCTTTCGATCCACTGGATGAACAAGAAGCACAGCGAGTGGGAGCGGACGGCGTTCTGAAAAAGCCGTTCGTGCCTCCCGATCCGCTGATTTCGATGGTGAAGTCGGCACTCTTGCGCGCGGGCGCTGCGCTCATGAAAGAGCCGGCGGTGACGGCGCCCGCCGCTGCTTCCTTGGCACCACTTTCCAGCTTTGCCGCAGAGAGAGATGTGCTGAGTTTGCCGAATCTGGGAAGTATTCCCTTAACAACGGCGGAGCCCGCGGAACACTTTCCTGAAATGATTCCCGCCCCGGCGCCTGCTCTGTCCATCCCGGAGGAATCGCAGCCGCTGGCTTTCGGTGACCTCCTGAAATCCTTCAGGGGAGGCACGCCTAGCGAGGCCGCGGCGGAAGAAGAGATTGATCCCAGTTTCTTGCCCGCGCGGAATCCGGAATTCGACGTGACGCGCTCCTGGGGTTCCGCGGCGGCGGAAGAAGCCGTCGAAGAAGAGGAAGAAGAGGCTTCAAGCCACGCCTCATGGCGGCGGGACGGCGCGGAAGATTCTTTTGAAGATAATGTGCCCTCGAGGGCGGTTCCGGATTGGCGGGAAACTGTATTTGCGTCGGCGAAGGAAGGTGTGAAAACCGAGGTGGCGCCACCCGCGGCGGTGGAAGAGATTCGTGAAGCGGCGGCTGTTACCGAAGCGAAACAGGCGCCTAGCTTTGAGAGAGAAACGGTAGCGGCGCCATCGTTCTCGGACGCAGCATGGACGGCGGCGATGTCACCGAGCGTGGCGAAGTCTGCGCACGAAATTGAAGTGGCGCCGGTTGAGGCTCCCGTACCGGCAAGCGTCACCGCCGAGGCAGCGAGCGTGCCGACGGTTGCTCCTCTGCCCATGGAGACGGAGAGGAAGCCGTGGTTCTCCGTGCCAACCAATCCTTGGGACGCGGAAGTTCAGAAATCCAGCCGACTGTCGGAGACATGGGCCACAATGCCCGCGTCGGCAGTTGCGACAGAAGTCGTGGAACCCGCAGCGCCTGCGAGCGAATCCCATGAGGCTTTGGAAGCGGCGAAGCGAGTTGCCTGCGAGGTCGCGGCAGAGGCGAAGAGTTCCGCGGACATAGATGCGATGGTGGCCAAGGTGCTCGCGAAGATGACGCCGGACATGCTGCAATCGGTGACGCGCGATCTGCTGAAGCCAGTTGTTGAAGCCATTGTGCGCGGCGAGCTCGATTCCAAGAAATAGTTCTTCCCTTCTCTTCTTTCCCCAAACTGCGGCGGATTGACGTGTTCGCGTGCTCGCCCGTATAGTGAAGTTTTCGTCTGCACACAACTTTCGCGCCGAGAGGCGCGGATTTGGGAAAAAGCGGGAGTCGGAGTTCGCATGCCGCGCGAAATCGCAAAAGCCTATGAGCCGCAGCAGATCGAGCCGCGCTGGGCGGAATTCTGGGTGAAAGAAGCTCTTTTCCGCGCGGACGCCGGCGCGCCGGGACCCGTCTTCTCCATCGTGATTCCGCCGCCGAATGTGACCGGCTCGCTGCACATCGGGCACATGCTGGAGCACACGGAGATCGATATCCTCACGCGCTGGCACCGCATGCGCGGGTTCAACACGCTGTTTCTGCCCGGGACGGACCACGCGGGGATTTCCACGCAGCGCGTCGTTGTGCGGCAACTTGCGGACGAAGGGATCGATTATAAGAAGCTGGGCCGGGAGGAGTTCGAGAAGCGCGCCTGGAAATGGAAGGAAGAGGCGGGCGGAACAATCACGCAGCAGATGCGACAGATCGGGGAGAGCTGCGACTGGTCGCGGGAGCGATTCACGTTTTCTCCAGAATTGTCGCGCGTGGTGCGGCGGGTGTTTGTGCAGTTGTACGAAGAAGGATTGATTTATCGCGCGCACTACCTGGTGAATTGGTGCCCGAACTGCCTGACGGTGCTGAGCGATCTGGAAGTCAAACACGAGGAGCGGAACGGGCACCTCTGGCACATTCGCTATCCGGTCGTCGGGACGAACGAACACGTCACGGTGGCGACGACGCGGCCGGAAACGATGCTGGGAGACACGGCGGTCGCAGTGCATCCGGAAGACGAGCGGTACCGGCATTTTGTGGGCAAGAAAGTGCTGCTGCCGCTGATGAAGCGCGAGATACCGATTATCGCGGATACGATGGTGGACCGCGAGTTCGGCAGCGGCGCGGTGAAGATTACGCCGGCGCACGACCCGAACGATTTTGAAGCGGGGCAACGGCACAAACTGCCGGAAATTGATGTGATGACCGACGACGGCCACATGAGCGCCGCGGCGGGGGCATATGCGGGGCTCGAGCGGTTTGCGGCGCGAAAGAAAATCGTCGAGGACCTGAAGGCGCAGGGGCTGCTCGAAAAAATCACCGACCACACGCACGCGATCGCGCAGTGCGAGCGATGCAAGACGATCGTGGAGCCGCGCGCCTCGACGCAATGGTTTTGCAAGATGAAGCCGCTCGCGGAGCCTGCGCTGGCGGCGGTTGAAAAGGGTGAGATTCACGTCGTGCCACTGAACCGGCGAGAAGAATATTTTCACTGGATGCGGAATATCCGCGATTGGGTGATCTCGCGGCAGCTCTGGTGGGGCCACCGGATTCCGGCGTGGCATTGCGGCGATTGCCGGGGAATCACGGTGGCGCGGGAAACGCCGGCGAAGTGCGCGAAGTGCGGCTCGGCGAAGATCGAGCAGGACGCGGACGTGCTGGACACCTGGTTCAGCTCGGCGCTGTGGCCGTTTTCAACGCTGGGCTGGCCGGAGAAGACGCAGGACCTGGCCACGTATTACCCGACCACGCTGCTGATCACCGGCTACGACATTCTGTTTTTCTGGGCGGCGCGGATGATTATGATGGGCCTGCACTTCACCGGGCAGGTGCCGTTCCGCGCGCTCTATTTGCATTCGCTGGTGCGCACGGCGAGCGGCGAAAAAATGTCCAAATCGAAAGGGACGGGACTCGACCCGGTGGAATTGAATCGGAAATATGGCACGGACGCGATGCGCTACTGCCTAGCTTCGATGGCCGCGCCGGGCACGGACATCATTTTGTCGGACGATCGCCTCGGGAGTGCGCGGAATTTTGCGAATAAGATTTGGAACGCGGCGCGATTCTTGTTCATGAATTTCGAGAAGTTCGAGCAGGGCGGCGCGAAGATCGAGGAGCTGGCCGGGCCGGAGATTCGCGCGCAGGCGCCGTACGCCACAAATGGCCGGGTTTCACTGGCGGATGCGTGGATGTTTGCGCGGCTCGCCCGGACGACCGATCTCGTCAACGTCGCGCTGGCGAATTTTCGATTTCATGTGGCCGCGCAGGGCGCGTTTCTGTTTTTCTGGGGCGATTTCTGCGAGTGGTACATCGACGGGGTGAAGCCGGAACTGACCTGCGCGGACCGGG
>JBGOWC010000029.1:0-10968 GCA_041478415.1 Terriglobia bacterium | reverse complement strand
GATCCACACGAATGACCCAGAGATCTTCGGAGAGGTCTCTGCGCTCCAGGATTTTTGCCTCGTAGTGCTTTTCCGAAGCGGGCGCCATGAAGCCTCCTGCGGCCCTGCGTCGTACTCGTCCCCGGAAGACAATTCCGGGCGGAGCAAGAATGCTCCGCCCGAAGTCGAGAAGAATCAAATTCAGGCCGGTGCTGCGTTGCGCGGCGGCATCACGGTTGTTGCATCTTTTGCTGCATCATTTTTTCCATGGAAATCGGCTTGCCGGTGATGTGGTCCTTGGCATCGATAATATTCACGCTTTCTTTCCCGACAATCGAAATCTCCATCGTGCTTTTCCGCTGATTTTTGTCGGTCATCTCATACGCTGCACCGGACCCGATGACGGGGTTGAACACGCCCTGCACGCTCGGCGGCCGCATCATGCCCATCCGCGGACCCATCTGCAGGCCCATCTGCCCGATCGCGACGGCCGCCCAGGCGCATAAAGCCACACTTAGAACGCAGAATTTCTTCCACCGATTCATGTTTTTTCCTTCCGATCCGATTCTACCAATCCAATCCCTGCGGACCGGCCATCTTCTGCAACTCAAACGTAGCGCGAATGGTGGTTGATTTTTCCTGGTAGACGAATTCGGCATTCTTTTCCTGAACGCCCAGAACCGGCTCGCCGCTCGCTTGCTTCTTTGCGAAGTAGAAAACAACGGCAGCCACGGACTTCGGATCGCTGGAGGTAGCGTCCGTGCCGGGTTTGCGCTGAATCACGATTTTCGAGGGAGCGATCTTTGTTTTCTCTTTCTTCGGCATCAGGTAGGCGCGAGTCATCATGTCTTTTTCTTCGAGATGCAGAAAAGGCGTCATGTCGAGTCCGGCCACGGTTACGGTGTACTCGGCAGGAACTTCGCCAAGAAGTTTCTCCGCTTCAGCCTGGGTCATTGTGCCGCGGAGAACTTGTGAACGGGCCAGCGCCTGCCTCAGGGTTTGCGATGATGCCCAGCGCACCACGAACTGCGCTTGCGTCGGGTCACCTACAAACAAGCCGATATCGCGCGCAGCCCCCGCTGAATTTTCCGCGGTCCCGCTTCCGGATCCAGCCATACCGTAGCCGCCGCTCCCCCCACCCGCCTTGGGGTCGTTGGCAGTGGGAATGCGGTGCGCGGTTTCCGACCCACCGCTGCGCCAGCTTGCGCTCACATTCGTGGCCTTCACCCACGGTGATTCGGTCATGATCTTGCGGACATCTTCTTCCTGCCATTGCGTGTAGGGTTTATCTTTCCAAACGTCTCCGGCAAATGCAGCGCCAGCCAGGCCGAAGCCGACGACCAGGGCCGCGATTCGAATGTTCATAGTGCCTCCCACTCTCCAACCGTGCCGCTTGGGTATTCATAGCAATTTCTTGCCAGCGGTGCAATCAAAGATGCAAAGAGTCCCGGCCCAACGGATGACGGGGAGGGAGCGCTCACGTTTTCGGGGAATCGGATCCGGCTCAGAGCAGCATCTTGCCCGACGGCCTGAGACTATTCATAGGCCAAGGCGACGACGGGGTCGTAGCCGGCGGCGCGGAGGGCCGGGTAAAGCGCACCAGCGGCCGCACCGCCAAGGGCCAGAGCCACGGCCGAAAAAATCCAGGCCGGGGAAATGAGAATCATGAGGCTTGGAGTGGTCTGTTTCAAGATGGCTTGCGTCAAGAACGTGATGCCGATGCCCAGCGCGCTTCCGGCGACCGCGATGACCAGGGTTTCCGTCAGCAGGAGGCGAACGATGTCCCACCGCGAGGATCCGAGCGCCTTGAGGATGCCGATCTCGCGCGTGCGCTCCATGACCATGGTGTGCATGGTCAGGAGAACAACCAGAAAGCTGATGAAGATGCCGATGCCGACCATCGTTCGGATAAACGGTTTGAGCTCAGGGAGATTGGAAGAATTCATGAGCGTGACGTACTCGGACATCGAGCGAACCCGGTTCTGCGGGAGCAACTGCACAATTTTAGCGCGAGTAGCCTCCGTATCTCCTTTGCTGCGAACGTAGAACATCGAAACACGCTTTTCCGCGCCGGCGATTTCCTGCGCCGTTTTCAAGGGAATGAAATAACGCGCGCCTTTGCCGTGGGCGACGATTCCCGAAATAGTGAAATTGTGGTTGAGCAGCGAGATGGTGTCACCGGACTTCAGGTGGCGTGTCCGCGCGACAATATCGTCGGCGAGCGCTTCGTCCGGAGAGGCGGGCGGGCGTCCTTCGCGGTAGAGAAATCCCCGGCTAAGACCGTTGAAGCGCTGATAGTCAATGCCATAAACGACCGTGAAGTGCTTCTGATCCATCAAGATGAGTGTCGGCGCGACTTCATCAACGCCGGGCAGCGCCGCGATTTTCTCGCTGACCGATTCCTGCATGACCGCGCTCGAGAAGGCGAAGAAAATGGAGGAGTTCGGCGGCTGGACGAGAATATCCGCGCCCACCCCTTCGACGCGCTTGCCCCATTCCGCAATAACACCGGACGTCAAACCGACGATCATCAGGATGAGAATCACCTGGATGGCGATCGCGAGGACGGTGAGCGCCGAGCGCAGCGGGCGGACCAAAAGATTTCCCCAGAGCATTTGGAAGCGGGAAAACTGAGGATCAGAAAATTCAGGGTTCATGTGGCGTCTGAGGCGTACTGTAACATCCCTATTTGGAACGGGTCAAAGAAACGAGAGGGAGAGTGACTTGTGCGCAAGCGGATCGTGCAACTCATCTTCCGAATGGCAAAAAATATTTCGATAGGATCAAGTTTTCAACACAAGTGTTGAAAACCTTGTGGAAAAGAGCTTCGATTGCGGACCTAACTGCGCCGAGATCAATGCGCTGATGCGGTTTGCACCATTTGAGTGCAACACGCCACGCTCCAAATCTTTCCACTCAATAGAAGTCAATACCAGCGCGGCGGCCGTTCGAGATGGATTTGAATGGTCTGTTGCGAATCCGTGATCTCATACCAACGGCCGAAGGTCTTCCAGCCTTCCGCAATGACTTGGACCAAAACTTTGCCGAGCGGCGCGTCAGGCACGTGGGCGACGCCGTCACGATTTGTTTTCACATTCAATTCGTATTTCTTGTCCTTCTTGAGCGTACGTTCCTGGACAAACTTGACGTAAACGCTGGCGTTTTCAACGGGCGAATTCTTTTCTCCCCCCAAGATTTCAATAGTGATGCGGTTCGTGGCATTCGGGGTCTGGAGTTTGGGCTTAGGCGGCGACTGGGTCTTGACCTGCGAGGCCAGCGCGGATGAGAACGCCAGAGCCGCGAGAAACATTGCCGTGAGATGCAAAGCGTATCGTTTCATGCTGGTGCGCAACACCATCCTCCATGGCCAGGCGCCGCAGGTCAAGGGCATGCTGCATGGAATTCGATGCTTCCGGGTACTGCCGTGCTGCCCGGGCGTAAATTCCCGAACGGCAACGGAGCTCCCCGCGCCAATTCACTTCACGGAGCTACCCGCGCCGATTGACTCCCCGGTGAGGCTCCTGTAACTTCTTGGAACCTGCTCGTCCGGGACGAACCAGGGCCGATACGGCCCTCCATTCCCGGACGCTCCGTTGATTCCGGCTCTTCCATACGCTGCCGCTGCTCGCCGGTGTTGCGGCGCGAGGAGAACACGATGGGTTTTTCGACAGATGCGATCCACGTCGGCCAGGAGCCCGATCCGGCCACCGGGGCGATCGTCGCGCCGATTTATCAGACTTCGACCTACGTGCAGGAGGAATTCGGCAAGTACAAGGACGGCTACGACTACGCGCGCACGAATCACCCAAACCGTAAGGCTCTGGAACGCTGCGTGGCCAAGCTAGAGGGCGGCCACAGCGCTTACGTGTTCTCTTCCGGGATGGCCGCGATTGACGCCGTCTTCCGCCTGCTGCGTCCCGGCGACCATGTCGTCGTTTCCGAAGCCGTCTACGGCGGCGTCTATCGCCTTTCCACTCAACTGCTTGTGCAGTTCGGCCTGGAATTCAGCTTCGTGGATACATCCTCGCAGGAGGCGGTGGCCGCGGCGTTGAAACCCAGCACAAAGATGATTTACGTGGAGACCCCGACCAACCCGACGCTGATTCTCAGCGACATCGCGGCCACGGCGAAGCTGGCCAACGAGCTGGGAATTACGCTGGTCGTGGACAATACCTTTCTGAGCCCCTATCTGCAGAAGCCGATTGCACTTGGCGCGCACATCGTCGTTCATTCCATGACCAAATACCTGAACGGACACAGCGATGCGACGGGCGGCGCGGCCATCCTGACGCGGCCGGAGGACGCCGAGAAGATCTATTTCATTCAGCGCTCGGCGGGGGCTGGACTTGCGCCGATGGACTGTTTTCTGGTGTCGCGGGGAATCAAGACGTTGGCGGTGCGCATGCTGCAGCACAACGCCAACGGCATCGCCGTCGCGCGCCATTTGGACGCGCACCCCAAGGTGCGCAAGGTGCACTACCCCGGCCTGCCCTCGCATCCGCAGCACGAAATTGCCCGCCGGCAGCAGCGCGGGCCCGGCGGGATGGTGTCCTTTGATCTCGGCACGACGGAGGCGGTCAAGCGCCTGCTCAACAAAGTGAAGCTCTGTTCTCTGGCCGAGAGCCTCGGCGGCGTGGAAACACTTATTTCGCACCCCGCTTCGATGACTCACGCTTCGATCCCGGAGGACGTCCGCGCGCGGATTGGAATCACGGAAGGTCTCGTGCGGTTATCGGTGGGGATCGAAGACGTCGAGGACGTGATCGCCGATCTCGATCAGGCGCTCCTGTACATTTAGTGCGTTGCAGTTCGTTTCGGTTTTTTGCGCGATGCGCCGCTGACGCTCTCGCTCAGCCATTGCAAATAGGCCCGCGAGCCCCCTGCCAGCGACAAAACAATAAATTCCGGCACGTCATAGCTGTGGAAACGGTGAACCAGATCCTCGAGAACTGCCAGCCGCGGCTTCGTCGTCTTAATGATGAGCAAGAATTCCCGCGCGGTCTCGACCGCGCCTTTCCAGCGATAGACGGACTCCACCGGCGCGGTCGCGATGTTCACGCAGGCGGCCAGCCGGGCGGCGACGGCGCGATGCGCGATCCGCCGAGCTTCACCGCGCGAGCCGCAGGTCACGAGCACTACACACTCCAGCTTCGCGGACCTCATTCGTATCCTCCCCTTCGATGCTTGCGAGTTACTTCGGACGGCGGATGCATCCTGCGCGACCGATATCCATGGGGCACAGCGCTTCTGCCGCTTCGCACTCCACGCTAGAATACCCGGGCATGCGAGCATCACCCACAAAGACCGGACCGATCCACTTCGGCACGTCCGGCTGGCGCGGCTTGATCGCCGACGACTTCACGTTCGCCAGCGTGTGCCTCGCCGTCACCGCGATCGCGGAACATGTGAACAGCCGCGCCAAGAAGCCAACCGTTCTCGTCGCCTACGATACGCGATTCTACTCCGAAGAATTCTCGCGACTTGCAGTGGAAGTTTTGCTCGCGCATGGCATTCATGTCCTGCTGGCGGATACATTTGCGCCCACGCCGGCCGTCGCCTTTGAAATTATGCGGTGCAAGCTGGACGGCGCGATTAATTTCACTGCGAGCCATAATCCCGCGGAATATCACGGATTGAAGTTCTCGTCCTCCGATGCGGGCCCCGCACTGCCCGAAGTGACCAGAGATATCGAGGCGCGCGCGGCACGGCTGGCATCGCGTGACGGCACCGGTCGCAAAACCGCCGGCGGGGCGAAGGCGCACGCCGTTGCAGAGACCGTTTCGCTCGCGGAGGCTTATCTGAAGCGCCTGGGCGAACTGGTGCGCTTCGAGGTCATTCGAAAGTCCGGCGCGAAGTTCGTCGCCGATCCGCGGCATGGCTGCGGCATCGGCTATCTGGACCGCGTCCTCAGCGAACACGGCGTGCCGGTTCAGACGATTCACGGAGAGCGCGACGTCCTGTTCGACGGAACGGGGCCGGACGTCTCCGAAGAGATTCTCGCCCCGCTCACTAAGGCCGTGCGCGAAAGCGGTGCGACCGCGGGTCTCGCGACCGACGGCGACGCCGACCGCTTCGGCATCGTGGACCGCGATGGAACGTGGATTTCGCCGAACCACATCCTCGCGCTTGTTTACGATTACCTGTGCGAGACGCGAGGATGGAAAATGGCCGCGGCGCGCAGCGTGGCGACATCGCATCTCCTGGACGCCGCCGCCAAATCTCGCGGCCAGCAGACCTATCAGACGCCGGTGGGATTCAAGTACATCGGCCAGCTCATCCGCGAAGACAAGATCGCGCTCGGCGGCGAGGAAAGCGCGGGGCTTTCCATCCGCGGCCACGTCCCCGAAAAAGACGGGATTCTGGCCTGCCTGCTCGTCGCGGAAATGACGGCGGAGCGCGGAGTCTCGCTCGGTGAACAGATTCGGCAACTTTTCAAGAAAATCGGGAAAGAATTTTGGCCGCTGCGCAACAATCTGCACTTGAGCGACGAAGAGAAAGCGCGCGCGGTGGGCAAGATCGGCGCCGATTCGAGCACGCTCCTCGGCCGAAAAGTCGCGAAAGTGGACCGCACCGACGGCGCGAAGTTCATCTTCGACGATGGCTCGTGGATGTTGCTGCGCCTCTCCGGGACGGAGCCCGTGCTGCGCCTCTACACCGAGGCGGAGAGCGCAAATGCTTCCGCGAAGCTTGCGCGCGACGCTTCCGATTGGATTTTGAAAGGATGAGATTGGGGCGGGCACCCCTGCCGGCGATCTCAGTCGAACAATGCTGAATACGGAGACCATGCGGGAATTCTTGCAGCGGCACGTGCGCACGATTCTTGGCCTCGCGCTGGTCGTCCTTCTCGTGCACAACATTTTCGGCACGCACGGCTTTTTCGCCATGCGGCGCACGCAGAAAGAAATCGCGGCAGTGAAGAAAGATCTCGGCCGGCTGAATGAAGAGAATCGTCAGCTTGCGGAGCAGGTGAAGTCGCTGAAGAGCGATCCGCAGCTCATCGAAAAAATCGCCCGCGATGAGCTGGGCCTGGCCCGCCCGGGCGAAGTCATCATCAAGATCCCTCAGTCACAACAGACACGGCAGCCGCAGGATTTGCAGCCGAAACCCTAACGGTTCGCCGCTTCCACCGCGTCTTCAGGATCGAAAGCAGCAGCATCGCAAGGAAAATCGTCAGGAGACCCGCGCTGGCGAGCAGCAGGCTGCACTTCCCCTTGGGCAAGATCGAAAAGCGGCCGTAAACAAATTCGATGTGCACCCAATAGACAAGCAGCGAGGTCTTGCCGAGCTGGGCGATGGGACTGAAACCCTTCTGCGCGAATCCCCAGCGGCACCAGGCGTAAACCAAAAACAGGATCATCAGGAGAATTCCGCAGCGGAAGAGGAAGAAGTTTGGACTGGTGTGCCAGAAATCGTAAACGGCATACATACGAGCCGGGAGCGAATCGAACCACAGGGCCAAGGCACAGGCGAGAATGCCCGTACCACCGACAGCGGCAAGGACCAGGGCTTCTTTCTTCCTGGTGTTTTCGGAAAACAGTACGAATCCCGTGGCGAGACCCGCGAAGGCAAACGCCGACCACGGAAAAATCGGAAAGAGCCACGGCTGCGGCTCTTTGAAGATGTGCACGCCGTTGAGGTAGGACTCGAGGAACCACGGCAGCGCGCTGGGACGATGCGAGGTCCAGAGCGGTGGCGTGACCATGGCTACAACTGCCGCGGCGATGAGCGCGATGAGGATGGTTCGGTGGCGCAGACGCGCGGGGCCCTCCGCGCCGGGGCTGGTTTCTCCAACGAGCCCGCACTGAACGCCCATCAGGATCATCGAAAGACCCAAAATGTTCAGCACGTCCACTCGGAGCAGATCGGTCCAGGGCGCCCACGGATAACCCAGCGCAAATTCCTGCACGCGGAACAGGAGTCCGAGGGCGAAGATTTCCGCCCCACGGAGAATTGTCGTTCGCGCGATTTCGTTTCGCGCGACACCTTTCGAGCGCAAACGGTCCGTCACCATCGCGAACGAAACGCCCGCGAGAAAAATGAAAAGCGGCGCGGGAAGCGTGCCGACGAGCCGCGACCACAAGAAAAACGTAGTTTTGCGCGCTTCGGGAGAGAGCCAGGAGTCGTAGCAGTGCGTCTGAAACATCAGCACGCAGGCGAGCCCGCGCATCCAGTCAATGTAGGCGAGCCGATTCGGCGCCGGTTGCGCGCCGATTGGGAATTGGGCGGCCATCGGTGTGCGCTACACTACCCTACCCTGTCGTGTTGGCGTCAACCTGGATTGGGGCTGGATTCGGGAGCTGGTTTCCTGCGACAGAGGCGGGAATTCCCGGCTTCAAGCGCGTGATCATCGGCGAGACGGGCCATCGGATGTATGTGGAAAAGCCGGAAGAATTCACGCGCGCAGTGGTCACGTTCCTTGATGCAACTGTGGTAGATTTCCCGCAGTCGAAATAACTTCAACGAGTTGATCGGAGACTCTCGTGCGCTCCCCGCGATTCCTCTTCCCATTACTCCTTGCCGTTGGCGTCTTGCCTCTACTCGCGACACTCATGGACAAACCTTCGCAGAAACCCCCAAGCGGTTCCCGCGGGTACACCGCAACCGAGGCGGCGCATCTCCGCCGCTCCGTTACCCTCCAAAATTGGGACGACGGCGGCGAGGTGTCCCGCTTTGCCTATCTGCATATTTCCGAAATCTTTCCGACCGCTGTAATCCATCGAGGCGGCCCGGTATCGCCGCTCGAGGAAGTCCGAGAACCAGCGATTGGCGCCTACATCGTGAATAGGGAGAACGGTCTCAAGATGACTCTCGATGAATACATCTCCGAGGGCCACAGCTTCGACGGGTTCATCCTTCTCCACCACGGCCGTATCGTTTACGAAAAATACCCGCGCATGCGCCGAGAGGACAAGCATCTGTTTATGTCCGTTACGAAAGCCTTTATCGGGACTGCGGTTGGCATTCTGGAGGATCGCGGCCAAATCGACATCCGGCGTCCGGTGGGCGACTACATCGCTGCACTCAAGGGTACAGCCTGGGAAATAATCAGCGTCCGCGACATTCTGGAAATGGCGTCAGGAATGGAGGGAGACCAGTCCCACGAAACCTACAGCGACCCGGCGACCAAACATTATCAGTATGAAGCGAGCCTGGGTTGGCTGCCAAAAACACCGGAGTTGCCCGACTCCGTCCGAGAAGAGGATACCTACCGCTTTCTCGCTTCACTGAAGCAGATCCGCAAACCGGGCGAGACATGGACGTACACCAGCGTCAACACGGCAATTCTCGGCTGGCTTCTGGAAGAGGTCACCGGCAAGAGCATTGCCGAGGTTTTGAGCGATGAAATCTGGATCCCCATGGAGGCCGAATCGGACGCCCTCATCTGCGTGAACAGAGTAGGAATCGCTGTCGCCCATGCCGGAATGACCGCAACTCTGCGCGATCTCGCGCGCTTCGGACTGCTCTTTACCCCCAGCTGGAACAAGACAACCCGCACTCGAGTCATTTCCGAAAATTTCCTGCGGCGCATTGTTGAGGGTGGCCGCCGTGGTCTAGTCAAAGATTGGATTGACGGCCCGCGGCCGAATTGGCTCGACCACGTGGCTTATCAGTGGGATGCCGTGTCCAACAAAGGAGCGTTCATGAAAGGCGGGTTCGGCGGTCAGTTCCTCTTCGTTGCTCCTCATCAGGATGTGGTTATCGCCTACTTCGGTACGAACGAGAATCTTTCCCCTCTGCCGCTGGATTTCATCCCAAACACAATGCTCGAAGATTTGTTCGGGTCGTCTGACAAAAAGTAACGCCCCAACGGGCGTCACGAGTCAGGGTAGGCGCTCTTTTCGGGATTTCCTGCCGTCATCGAGCGTAGAAAGCAACGGATTTGGTGTGTGGAGCGGATTTGACCTCGTTGTCTGGTCGCGGGCGCCCCTTCTTGCGGCACATGAGTCGGGAATGCGTCCTCATTCATACAGGCATGGACTTTAGCCGGTCAACTTGGACGCTTTACGATCGCCGCTGGTTTCGCCGGTCGTTCTAGCGCACCACACCGGAGAGTGGGCTGGAGGCTGTGGCATAGAGGCGCTTGGGCATGCGGCCGGCGAGATACGCCTTGCGACCGGCGATGACCGCGTCGCGCATGGCTTCAGCCATCAGCACGGTGTCTTGCGCTTCGGCGATGGCGGTGTTCATGAGCACGCCGTCCGCGCCGAGTTCCATGGCAACGGCTGCGTCGGAGGCGGTGCCGACGCCAGCGTCCACGATCATGGGCACTTCGGTGATGCGCTCCCGCAGGATGCGCAGGTTCGCCGGATTTTGAATCCCCAGTCCGGAGCCGATCGGCGCCGCGAGCGGCATGACGGCTGCAGCGCCGGCGTCAATCAACTTGCGCGCGGCAATGAGGTCGTCGTTTGTGTAAGGGAGAACGACAAAGCCTTCTTTCACCAGCACGCGCGTTGCCTCGATGAGCTGCTCGGTGTCCGGGAAGAGCGTCTGCTGGTCGCCGATGACTTCGAGCTTGATCCAGTTGGAAAGCCCGGCCTCGCGCGCGAGGCGCGCGGTGCGGATGGCTTCGTCGGCCGTGTAGCACGCGGCCGTATTTGGCAGGATGAAGATTTTCTCGCGGTCAATGTAATCGAGCAGTGATTCCTTCGACCGATCGGTCAGGTTCACGCGGCGCACGGCAACGGTGACCATGTCCGCGCCCGAGGCCTGGTGGGCGCGGGCCATTTCCGGGAAGCTGCGGTATTTTCCGGTGCCAACAATCAGCCGCGAGCGGAACGCGCGGCCCGCAATGACCAGTTCATCAGCCATAGTTGATCCCTTACGCCAATTGTAGAACGTGCGGACCGTTGCCGCCTAGTCTTGCAGGATTGGCCGAGGCTCGGCGACGTCCGCGTAGAGTTTTTCGATGACTTCTCGATACTTCTGTTCGACGACGCGACGCTTCAGCTTGAGCGTGTGGGTCAGCCCGCCGTTGTCGAAGGTGAAGTC
>JBGOWC010000168.1:0-5230 GCA_041478415.1 Terriglobia bacterium | reverse complement strand
CAAGGCCTCGGGCGCGGGCCCTGCCGCCATCCAGGCGCAAATAGAGCAAGTAAAAAAATACAAGGAGATAGAAGACAACCCGCTCCTCAACGCAGCGATGACGTTCATCGAGCCCTTCCCGATTGGGCTCGCCATCACGCTGCTCTCGGCCGGGATTCTCCGGAAGAAGGTGCGCGACCCTGAAAAGTAGACGAGCAAGCATGTTTGTAGCCGGCCAGGACAAGACGCTTGAGTTCTATACAAAGATCTTAAGCTTTGTTGAGAAAAACGACATACCATATGGGCGAGGCCCGATGGTTACTTGGGAGTGGTGTCTCTGAAGGGCCTGAAACGCCGCGTGGAGCGGAGAAAAAACATCAATGCCTAAGAAAAATATCGCTCCACGACAGGAAAAAACATCCGCCGTCGGATTTTTTCAGCAGCCTGCTAGGGAGAACGCGTGGGTGCAGCGCTGCGCTGGTCTTTTTCGATCTGCTTGATCTTTTCAATCCGCCGCTGGTGCCGGCCGCCGGCAAACGGCGTAGTCAGGAAGCTCTGCACCATCTCAATCGCTTGCGCGTCGCTCACCACGCGCCCGCCCATGGCCAGCACGTTGGCGTCATTGTGCTCGCGCGAGATGCGGGCCGTATTCACGTCATGCGCCAGTGCCGCCCGCACCCCGGGTACCTTGTTCGCGGCAATCGAAATTCCGATCCCGGTCCCGCAGACCACGATCCCGTAGTCGGCCTTGTGCGCCGCTACTTTTTCCCCCACGGCCTTCCCGTAATCCGGATAGTCCACGGACTCTTCCGACCAGGTTCCGGCGTCTTCGACGGGGTAGCCGCTTTCTTCGAGGAATTTTCGGATGGTCTCCTTGACCTGGTACCCGGCGTGATCCGCGCCCAGGGCAATTCGCGGCTTCATTAGTATGTCAGTCATGAGGATGCGTTGGCCGCTCTGCGGTCACTCGTAACAATGCCGCGATTCTATCGGACTGCAGCAGCAACCGCAATCCGCCGCGAGCGTGAACCTCGCCCGCGTTAGGCGAAACGAGTGGTATAGTTGCGGCTGTTCGAGTCGCTTGAGATCGGGTGAAATTCAATCGCCCTTCAATTCAAAATCTCCGCTCCAGGGCAGTAAGGGGGATTCAAGTCCATGTCGCCAAGAAATATTCTTCCAACCACGGCGCAATCCCGGAAGAAGAACCCGCTGTCTTTTTTCGGCTGCGGCTTGCTGCTCATGGCCGTTACTGTGACGCTCACTCTGCATGCCCAGAACAAGAATCCATTCGCGGGCGACCCGAAAGCGGCAAGGCTCGGGGAATTTCAGTTTCGGTCGAACTGCGCCTTTTGCCATGGACTCGGCGCGCGCGGCGGGGGACGCGGCCCGGATCTAACCCGCGCGAAGAAGCATCACGGAAATTCCGACGCCGACATGTTTCGGAACATCCGCGAGGGAGTTGCGGGAACGGCCATGCCCGCCGCCGTCGGAAGCATCGGCGTGGGGATGACCGAGGAGGAGATCTGGCAAGTGGTCACTTACCTTCGCAGCGTCCAGGTGAAGGCGCCCGCGCAGCCCATCGGGAACGCGGCGCGGGGCAAAGGGCTGTACGAGGGCTCCGCAGCCTGCGCCACATGCCACATGATTCAAGGCGAAGGAGGCCGCCTGGGGCCGGATCTGACGGATGCGGGTGCGGCGCGATCGGTTGATTCCCTAATGGATTCCGTGCGCAACCCCAGCCGGCGGCTTGCGCCACGGCCTCTTGAATCCGCGCAGGAATCCGAAACGGTTATCGTGGTAACTGCCGACGGGCAGAAATTCATAGGCGTCGTCTTGAACGACGACAACTTCAGCGTGCAAATGATGGACACACGCGAGCGGATTCACCTGTTTGAAAAAGACAAGCTGAAATCGTTTGAGAAGACGCGCGAGTCCTTGATGCCGGCCTACGACCAGAAGGCTTTGAGCGACAAAGACCTTCAGGACATAGTCGCCTACCTGCTCGGCATCGCCGGAAACGGAGGGGGCAATCATGAATAGATTCCTCCGTACTGCCATTCTCTTGTGGGCTTGCGCCCTCAGCGCCGTTTCTGCTCTCGGGCAAGTCACGCCCGCGCGCCTTCTCGATTCCGCGAAGGAACCGCAGAACTGGCTGATGTACTCCGGTGACTACGCGGGACGCCGGTTCAGCGCGCTCGACCAGATCAACACCGCCAACGCGCATGCGGTCGTGCCCAAGTGGGTTTATCAAACGCGGGCGAGCGACAAGTTCGAAACCACCCCGTTGGTGGTCGATGGCATTCTGTACGGCACCGGGCAGGACGACCGCGCCTTTGCGCTCGATGCAAGCACCGGCCGCCCCATCTGGCAATACCAGCGGACGCTCCCCGGGGATATTCGTCCGTGCTGTGGCCGCGTCAATCGTGGCCTGGCGATTCTCGGCGACAAAGTCTTTCTCGGCACGCTGGATGCGCACGTGATTGCGCTCGACGCGAAAACCGGCACGGTCGTCTGGGATATCGCTGCGGTGGACTACCGCAAAGGCTACAGCTTCACCCTCGCACCGCTCGTTGTGAAGAATCTCGTCATTTTGGGCGTTTCGGGCGGGGAATACGGAATTCGCGGCTTCATTGATGCGTACGACGCAGATACCGGCGAGCGCAAATGGCGCTTCTACACCATCCCCGGCACCGGCGAGCCGGGCAACGAAACCTGGGAAGGCGACTCCTGGAAAATCGGCGGATCGCCCGCGTGGATCACCGGCGTTTACGATCCCGCGACGAACACGACGTTCTGGACCACCGGCAATCCCTCGCCCTCAAACCGCGGAGAGGGCCGCGCCGGTGACAACCTCTATAGCAACTGCCTGCTCGCTCTGGACGCCGACACCGGCAAGCTCAGGTGGTATTTTCAATTTACGAAGCACGATGAGCACGATTGGGACGCTACGCAGGTGCCGGTCATGATTGATGAAGGAGAGAAGCACCTGATCGTTCAGGCCAACCGCAACGGGTTCTTCTACGTTCTCGATCGCTCGACGGGGAAGCTCCTTTCCTCAAGTCCTTTCGCCAAGGTTACGTGGAGCACCTCGAAGGATGCCGAAGGCCGCCCGGTCGCGGACAAGAGCGCGTCGCCCACGCCGGAAGGGAATCGCGTCTGCCCCGGCGCTGCGGGTTCCACCAACTGGATGTCGCCCACCTACGATCCGCAGACACGACTTTTTTATGTGACCGCGCGCGAGCAGTGCGACATCTTTTCGACCGCCCCGCAGCCTTTTGAAGAAGGCCACGCGTATTACGGCAGCGCGTATTTCCCGAACGAAGACGCCGAGCCGTTCTGGGGCGCGCTTCGGGCCATCGAACCCACGACGGGCAAACTGAAATGGGAATTCAAGCATCCATCGCCCACCTGGTCCGGCGCGCTTTCGACTGCCGGCGGGATCGTCTTCACCGGGGACGCCGAAGGAAACTTCATCGCGCTGGATGCGGCCTCGGGGAAACCCCTGTGGCACTTCCAGACCGGCGCACCGTTATATGCCGCGCCCATGACGTTCGCCATCGCTGGCAAGCAGTACATCGCGGTCGCCGCGGGAAGCGCACTGTTCACGTTCGCGCTGCCCTAGGAATACCTACTCCGCCGTGTCCCTGCCGGATGGCGAGGCGTATAATCCTCCCCACCACGGCAGGAGGTGCCGACATGGCGAAAATAAAGCAGTTCACAATTTCGGTTCAGAATCAGCCAGGCGCCGTCGCAGAGATTGCGCGAACCCTGGGAAACGCGAAGGTGAATATTCTTGCACTCTTGGCAACGGCGCAGGGGACGAGCGGCACGGTTCAGCTCGTCGCCGAAGATGCCCGGCGCGCACGGAAGGCCCTCGATGCAGCCAGTTTGGCGTACGAGGAGACGGCTGCGGAGGAGTACGAGCTGCCTAACAAGCCCGGTGCGCTGGCGCAATGCCTGGATAAGCTCGCGGCTCGGGGAATTAACCTGAACTCGATTCACGCCACTGCGTCGAAGGGCGGGAGAAAAGCCGTGGTGGTCTACACGGCCGAGGCTCAGGCAAAAGCTGCGACAGCTACCGCATAGATTCCGCGGAGCATCGCAATTGCGGCTCGTATTGCGGCGGGAGGCCACCCTTGTGTTTAGCCAGCGCCGCGCGGAGTGTGTTCAAGCGCGGGCATTGTCGAGTTTCTTCGCTGCGTGCATTCAAATGAGGTGAAGCGATGACAGATTCAAAAGGGGCTGCGACGCAGGCGGCAAGCACAACACAGCTAACGCCCGATGGCATCATGCAACTCGGGCTGGGATTTTGGGGTTCGAAGACGTTGCTGAGCGCAGTGGAATTGGGCGTGTTCACGGAGCTTGCCAAGCAACCGCTGGATGCCAAGTCCCTTGCAGAGCGTCTGGGATTGCATTCCCGCAGCGCTCGAGATTTTCTGGACGCGCTGGTTGCGCTGGGGATGTTGCGGCGGAGCGGCGAGCACTATGCAAATACGCCGGCAACCGATTTATTTCTGGACCGCGCAAAACCATCCTACGTGGGCGGAATGCTGGAGATGGCGAATCAACGGCTCTATCCTTTTTGGGGCTCGCTGACGGAAGCCCTGCGCACCGGCAACCCGCAGAACGAAATCAAAAAAGGAGAGGACCTTTTCGCTGATCTCTACGGCGACCCGGGCCGCCTGCGGACATTCCTTCAGGGCATGACTGGCCTGAGCATGGGCGCGGCAAAAGCGATTGCCGCAAAGGGTCCCTGGGCCAGCTATAAGACCTTTATTGACATCGGAGGGGCGCAGGGCGGCACAGCGGTGCAGCTCGCCTTGGCCCACGGCCACCTCACCGGGGGAAACTTTGATTTGCCCGTGGTCCGTCCTATCTTCGAGGAGTATGTAGCTTCATTCAGTCTGAGTGATCGCTTGCGCTTCTATCCAGGTGACTTCTTCAAAGATCCCTTGCCGCAGGCCGACGTTTTCCTGATGGGGCACATTTTGCACGACTGGGATCTCGCCCAAAAGCGCATGCTGCTTCGCAAGGTATACGAGGCGCTTCCATCCGGCGGCGCATTGATCGTTTTCGAGTCGCTGATCGATGACGATCGCCGGCAGAACGCGTTCGGGTTGTTGATGAGCCTGAACATGCTGATTGAAACGCCGGGTGGATTCGATTACAGCGGCGCGGATTGCTCCGGATGGATGCGGGATGCGGGTTTTCGACAAACGCGTGGGGAACATCTGATCGGGCCCGATTCGAT
>JBGOWC010000126.1:0-6183 GCA_041478415.1 Terriglobia bacterium | reverse complement strand
TCGCCGGGCTTCGGCGATTTCCAGAGCGCGAAGTCGCGCGCGCTCTCTTTTTCGTAGCGGTCCACGTCCACGCGCGCCCCGGCCTGGATCCCGCTCACGTCAATCTTCGAAAGTTTCCCATAGTCCGGAAATTTCGCGATGCGGTAATAGATCGAGCCGTCGCTCGCATACGTAAACGACTTTTCGCGCAACCGCTCGATCAGCTTGACCATCTCTTCGATGTGATCCGTCGCGCGAATCGAGTGCTCGGGCGGCTCAATGCTGAGCGCGCTGCAATCGGCGAAGAACGCTTGCGCGAATTTTTCGGTGTACTCGCGAATGCTTACCCCGGCCGCCGCGGCGTTGGCGATGATGCGATCGTCCACGTCGGTCAGGTTCACCGCCTGCTTCATGCGGTAGCCTCGGAGCTCGAGGAAGCGGCGCAGTACATCCTGAAACACAAACGTGCGGTAATTTCCGATGTGCGCATAGTCGTACACCGTCGGCCCGCACGTGTACATCCGCACTTCGCCCGGTGTTTGCGGAGCGAACGGCTCTTTCTTCCCTGTCAGCGTGTTGTGGAGTTGGATTTCCGCCATCGCTCTCACGTGACTATCTTTTTCGCTTGAAACAAAAGAGAGATTGTAGCCGACCGTTCCAAACACTGGCAAACCATATAGTGCGGCGATTCCAAGACCCAATTCGAAGACCCGATTGACGCTCGTTAGAGGGAAGACTAGAGTCATCGGTCGGACTTCCCTGGGAGGACGTTCCATGTTCATCCGTCAGGCTTTCTCTTCGCACGCCGCCAGAGCGTTGCTTTCCCTGTTGGCGCTCCCTGGTTTGGTCGCGGCGCAGCAAAAAGCCGCTCCCAGCGCGCCGAAGCCGTTCACGCCGGAGGCGTCGCTCACTCTGCGCTCGATCAGCGATCTTCAGTTTGCGCCGGATGGCGCGCGGCTGGCGTTTGTCGTCGCTGAACCACCGAAAGGCGATGGGCGCGCCCGGCACATCTGGTTTTTCGACAAGCAATCGAGCGCGATCCGGCAGTTTACGTTTTCCGCGAAAAATGACACGGCGCCTCGCTGGTCGCCCGACGGAAAGACGCTCGCCTTTCTCTCGAACCGCGAGGAATTCAACCAGATCTACCTGATGCGCGCGGACGGTGGTGAGGCCGCAGCAATAACAAAAGGCAAGCGCGGCGTCACGATTTTTGCATGGTCGCCAGATGGAAAACAGATCGCCTATCTCGCACCGGATGCCAAGTCCGAAGCAGAAGAAAAAAAAGAAAAAGACAAGGATGATGCGCACGTCGTGGATAAAGAAGACAAGCACGCACGTCTCTGGATCCTAAATGTCGCGGCGAGCGAAGCACGCGCACTGACTCCGGCCAACTGGGAAATCAGCGAAGTAGCGTGGCTTCCCGCGGGCGACAAGTTAATCGTCTCGGCGACGGATCATCCGGAATCCGACCGCGATACGAACCGCATCTTTTCGGTTTCCGCGACCGACGGCGCAATGAAAGAAGTCGCCGTGCCGCGCGGTCCGTTTCGCGAAGTCCGCATATCGCCGAGCGGGAGGACCGTTAGTTACATCGGCTGCCGCGAAGACGGTCCCGAGCCGCATGATCTTTTCGTGCAGCCGCTCGCCGGCGGAGCAGCGCGCAATTTGACCGGCGCGAGCCTGGATCGGCTCATCTTCGACTATCGCTGGACCCCGGACGGCGGATTCTTCGCCGTCGGCGCCGAAGGGTTTCGCAATCAACTCGTCGCCTACTCCGCGGACGGAGCTCGCCGGGAACTCCCTGCACTCCCGACAAACTCCGATTCGATTGCGCTGACCGGCGCCGGCGAAATCGCTTTCGTCGGCGAAAACGCCGCCGCGCCGCAGGAAATCTGGTTGTGGGATCAGAAATCTGCGCCGCGGAAACTTTCGCACCTCAACGACGACTGGAATCAATATGCGTTGAGCAAGCCGGAATATTACAAGTACAAAAGCTTCGACGGGCTGCAGATCGAAGCCGCGCTCCTCAAACCAAATGGCTTCGATGGAAAATCGAAACTGCCGCTCATCGCGCTGATTCACGGCGGGCCGACGGGAAATTGGCAAGACGCGATCGAACCGTGGGGCCAGCTTCTCGCGGCGCGCGGCTACGCCGTTTTCTATCCAAACATTCGCGGCTCGATCGGCTACGGCCAGAAATTCGTGGAGATGAATCGCGGCGATTGGGGCGGCGCGGATTTCAAAGATGTGATGGCGGGAATTGACGATGTTGTTGTGCGCGGAATTGCCGATCCCAATAAACTCGGCATCGGCGGCTGGTCCTATGGCGGCTACATGTCCGAATGGGCGATTACGCAAACAACGCGGTTCAAAGCGGCCGTTTCCGGCGCGGGCATGGCGAACCTCATCTCCGAATTCGGAACGGAAGAACATCCGTCGTACGACGAATGGTTTTACGGACTTCCGTATGAAAAACCCGAAGGCTTCCTGAACAGTTCTCCTTTTCTTTATTTGAAAAATGTGAAGACGCCGACGCTGATTCTGCAAGGCGATGCCGATGCGATCGATCCTCTCGGCCAAAGCCAGGAACTCTACCGCGGATTGAAACGCTACGGCGTCGAAACCGAACTGGTCGTTTATCCGCGCGAGCCACACGGCTTTCACGAAGAAAAGCATTTGCTCGACCGGCTGAACCGAATCTTGGCGTGGTATGAGAAGCATTTGAAGTAATAAGTAGTGAAGGTCAGCGCTCACTGATCAAAACAAAACCAAGAGATTTACGCAGGGGGTGCAGCCGACGAAGGGAGCACAGACGATTTGATGCTTTTTGGCTACAATGCTGCGCCAGAGGGGAGATGTCCAAAACACGCAGAGAGTTTTTGAAGGAAACAGCAGTTGGGGTGGTGGGTGCGGCGGTGGCGCCGCTCAGCGCGGCGCAGGATCCGAAGCAGGAGCCGACACCCGGCGCACCGCCGGCGTTCGGCACGGGGCCCGCGGTGGGGCCGCCTGTGTCGCCGGCGACTTTTGCGGAGGCCGAAAAACTCATGCAAGTGGAGCTGACCGCAGCGGAAAGGCAAGTGGCAGCGGAGAGCTGGCGCGCGAATCTGGCGTCGGTCTACGAACGGCGGACGGGCCCACGAAAGGTGGCGCTCGATTCGACGGTCGCACCGTTCTCGCGCTACCAATCCGTCTTGCCTGGACAGCACGCGGGACCGCAGCGCGATCGGTTTATTCGCAGCACGAGCGATCCAGGGCCACTGCCACAGCGCGATGAAGATATTGCTTTCGCACCGGTGACGCGGCTTTCGCATTGGATCGAGCAGCGAAAATTGACTTCCGAGCGGCTGACGCAGATCTATCTGAAACGGATCGAGCAGCTCGATGCGAAGCTGCGGTGCGTGATCACCCTGACGCGGGAGCTGGCGCTGTCCCAGGCGAAACAAGCAGACGCGGAAATTGCCGAAGGAAAATATCGCGGACCGTTGCATGGGATTCCGTGGGGCGGGAAGGACCTGCTGGACACAGCAGGAATTGCGACGACGTACGGCGCGGAGCCTTATTGCAATCGCGTGCCGGCGGCAGATGCGGCGGTGGTGAAACGGCTGCACGCGGCGGGCGCGGTGCTGATCGCGAAGCTCAGCCTGGGCGCGCTGGCGCTGAACGATATCTGGTTTGGCGGGCAGACGATGAATCCGTGGCTCCTGGAGGAGGGAGCGTCGGGATCGAGCGCAGGGCCGGGGGCGGCAACGGCCGCAGGACTGGTGGGATTTGCGATCGGCAGCGAGACCGGCGGAAGCATCATCAGCCCAAGCATGCGCTGCGGCGTGACGGGACTGCGGCCGACGTACGGCCGCGTGCCGCGGACCGGGGCGATGACGCTGTGCTGGTCGCTCGACAAACTGGGGCCGATGACCCGCGGCGTCGAGGACGCACTGCTCGTGCTGCAAGCGATTTCGGGGCCGGACGCAGGTGACGTTTCGAGCGTGCCCAGCCGGCTGGACTTTGATGGGGGCGGGAGCGTGAAAGGTCTGCGCGTGGGCTACTTTCCGGAATGGATGAAGAAGAACCCGGCGACGGAGGTGGACCGCGCAGCGCTGGCGATGCTCCCGAAACTTGGGATGGCGCCGGTCGAGGTGAGCCTGCCGGACTGGCCGTACCAGTCGCTGAACCTCATTCTGTTTGCGGAAGGAGCAGCGGCGTTTGAGGAGCTGACACTCGGCGGCGGTCTGAACGAGATGAAGGTGCAGATGCCGGATGCGTGGCCGAATATTTTCCGGCAATCGCGGTTTCTTTCGGCGGCGGATTTCGTGCAGACGGACCGCTTCCGGCGCAAAGTGGCGGAAGAGATGGCTCGGATTTTCTCGCAGGTGGACCTGCTTCTGGTTCCCTCGTTGCGCGACGAGATGCTGACGATCAGCAATCACACGGGACATCCGTCGCTCACGCTCCGCGCGGGATTCGTGGAAGTGGGAGAAGCGCGGAGCGATTGGGCGCCGGACCCGAAAAATCCGCTGCCGAAGTTTTCACCGGCGCGGCGTGTGCCGCACGGCATCACGCTGATCGGACGGCTGTTCGAGGAAGGCACGCTGGGGCGGGCGGGAATTGCATTCGAGCGCGCCTTGGGCGTGGCGGACGAGCGGCCCGCCGGATTCTGAGTGGCGCGCCAGAGCAACAATAGAAACACGATGCGCGGTGTGAACAACTTCTCTGAGTCGGACCTTTACAAGCCGCGATGTACGTGTTAGCGTTTTCTCCCGTACCGCCATCCATGCGCCAGGCGGCTGGGCCTCTGATCGGGATCCTGCCAAACGTTTTGCAGGGCAACCGCATAGCGGTTGACTTGTCTCTCGCTTCACCCTCCAATCGAGGAATAAAGCGGCGTCTCTCTTCGCGCGCTTTTTCCCCGCGACCCATCTCCAAGATTGGGACGCGATTCGGAACACAAAGAGGTGAACGTGCTTAAGCTGCGAAAAGTGGAGATTGTTGGTTTTAAGTCGTTCTGCGAGCGGACGACGGTCACGTTCAGCGGCAGCGGGACCACCTGCATCGTCGGCCCCAACGGCTGCGGCAAGTCCAACGTCGTGGACGCCATTTCCTGGGTCCTGGGCGAGCAGAGCCACAAGTCCCTTCGCGCCGAGCGCATGGCCGACTGCATCTTCAACGGCACGACGAAGCGCCCGCCGATGGGCCTCGCGGAAGTCACGATCACCATGGAAGACCCGGAGCTCGCCGAAGCGGCGCGGTTCGTGCTGGAAAGCGCGGCAACGGACCCGGCGGAATCCAACACAGAGATCACAGACGCCACTGAGGGAGCCAACACTCTCGCGCTTGTCCCCGAGCAGGCCCTCGAAACGCACGAAGCCGCCGCTGAAGATTTCGCCGAAGCACCGGCGGAATCCGGCGGCTATTTCAAGCGAAAGAAGAAGTCCGCGGAGAAACCCGCGCTGGTCTCGAAGCCAGGCGAAGTGGTGGTCAGCCGGCGGCTGTATCGCTCCGGGCAGAGCGAATATCTGATCAACGGGCGCGTTGGCCGGCTGCGCGACATCCAGGAAATGTTCATGGGCGTGGGCCTGGGTCCGGACTCCTACGCCATCATCGAGCAGGGCCGCATCGGGATGATCCTCTCCAGCAAACCGATGGAGCGCCGCGCGATCATCGAAGAAGCCGCCGGGGTCACCAAGTTCAAAACGAAAAAGCGCCTCGCAGAGACGAAGCTGGAAGCTTCCAAGGTAAATCTTTCGCGGGTAAACGACATCGTGGTTGAAGTTGAAAAACAGCTTGGCTCGCTGAAGCGCCAGGCCTCCAAGGCGCGCCGCTACGCTGAAATTCGCGAACAGATGCGCGGAATCATCCGCCAAGTACTGGCGAGCAAGGCGCGCGAGCTGGACGGCGAATCGGAGCGGCTCGGGAAGCAGCTCGAAGAGCTGGCGCGGGCGGAATCCGAGCGCGCCGCGAGCCTGCAGAACCAGGAGCAGGAGCAGGACCGGCTCAATCAGCGCATCTACGAAATGGACGCGGAGCTTCGCCAGGGGCAAAACCACCTGGGATTGACAACGCTGGAGCTCGACCGCGCGGAAAATCGCCTGGCATTCAACGGCCAGCGCAAAGAGGAGCTTTCCGCGCGCGGAAAACAGATTGCCTCCGAAGCGCAGCAGGCCGCGGGGCAAACCGCCGAGTGGCGCGCGCGCAGCGCGGCGCAGGAAC